>CAIJTV010000842.1:0-21129 GCA_903823635.1 uncultured Planctomycetaceae bacterium | reverse complement strand
TGTACAAGCTGGCCAAACGGTCGCCCTCGTCGGGCCGAGTGGTGCCGGGAAAACAACGATCTGTAATTTGGTGGCTCGCTTCTACGATCCGACTTCAGGCAGCGTAACGCTCGACGGTCGTGACCTGCGTGATTACGACGTGGAATCGTTTCGAGCACTCCTCGGAGTTGTCGAGCAGGATGTCTTTCTGTTTGACGGCACGATTGGTCAGAACATTGCGTATTCTCGAAAGCATGCCACTCCGGAAGAGATTCGTGCGGCAGCCGACGCGGCGAATGCGTCCGAGTTTATCAACCGGCTGCCCGCCGGCATGAATACACTCATCGGAGAACGTGGCGTGCGACTAAGCGGCGGGCAGCGACAGCGTCTGGCGATTGCACGTGCGGTTCTGGCCGACCCGAGAATCCTGATTCTGGATGAAGCGACCAGCAATCTGGACACCGAAAGTGAACAGTTGATCCAGCAGAGTCTTGGCACGCTGATGCGAGGCCGCACCAGTTTTGTGATCGCTCACCGGCTAAGCACCATTGCCGGGGCTGATCTGATCGTTGTTGTGGAAGGCGGCCGCATTCTGCAAACTGGCACGCACGCCGAACTGATGTTACGGGGCGGAAAATATCGCACGATGGTCGAACAGCAGGTTAAGATGACTTTAGGCAGCATGGAACCAAGATAAACCTGTCTGTTGTCAACGATTAAGCCACCCCCCAGGGATCAACCTCCAACAGATTCCTTGTTTTCTCAGAACCAGGTACTGGTATTGCCCGCAGATGAGAATTAGAGTTCAGTCCCAGCCGATGGAAGTAGATTGCTTCTTTCGGACCCTGTCACTATCTCACATCTGGCGTTCAAAACCTTGCCTGAGGGTTCACGAATGACTGTGCGTGGCCGAATTGTATGCGCCCCGGCGCTGACTTTGTTTGCCGTTCTGACCCTGTTGTTTGTCGCTGACATTCAACCTGTTTTTGCGTGGCAGGCTACTCCGCCAGCAAAAGTCGAGCCTCCAAAGGATCCGAAAACGATTCAGCTCGAAGGGATCGTGACTCAGGCGAAGCAGCTCATCAGCGAAGGCAAGTATGACGCCGGCATTCAGGAGGCTGACAAGGCTCTGGCAATTGATGCTAAGTTCGCAGCCGCTCAGGTCGCTCGCGGGATGGCCTTCAACGGCAAGGGTGAGTACGACACCGCGATGAAGGAATTTGACCTGGTCACTGCCATCACCGGCCGTGAGCCGGAGAAACTGCAGAATCGAGCAGACGCATATGCTCATCGATCGCATTCGCTCTATCAGAAGGGGCAGTATCTGGATGCGATCGACAACGCTTACTTCGCCACTCTGGAGAAGTTTGACCATCCGCTGGCTCATATCAATCGCGCTGTCGCCTATGTAGCTCGACAGGATTTTGATCGAGCGATTAACAGTGCGAATCGAGCGATTAACATTGATGAGAACTCGGCCGAAGCTTATAGCATCCGAAGTCTTGCCTACGCTGGCAAAAAGAATGCTGATCAGGCGATTAAAGATGCAGACAAGGCCATTGCACTCGATTCGAAACTTGCTGAAGCATTCCAGCGCCGCGCGGTGGCATTTGTGGTCAAAGGAGATGCGGCCAAAGCAAAACAAGATCTCGATCAGGCCATTGTTCTAAAACCAAATCACGCAGATGCGTTGTGTGATCGAGCCTTGTTGTATGGCATGGCGGGTGATCTGCCCAAAGCAATGATCGATCTGGATGCCGCTTTAAAAGCAAATCCACATTCCGGACGAGTTCATTACGTTCGCGGACTTGCGGAGCTGGAGCAAAGTAACTTCGACAAGGCAGTCGCCTCCTTCGACGAAGCGATCCGGTTGCAGGAAAAGAACGCTCTGGCGTATAGCTCTCGCGGATATGCTCGCAACGGTCGGAAGGAATACGACAAAGCCCGCGAAGATTTCACAAAGGCGATCGAACTGGATGCGAAACTGGCATCAGCCTATTCCGGACGCAATACAGCTCTGAAGAATCTTGGACTAACCAAGGAAGCATCGGCCGATAACGCAAAGTATAAAGAGCTGACGGCTCCTCCGAAGAAGGCTGAAAAGAAAGACAATAAGAAGGAAGAAGAAGCTCCTGCCTTTGTCGTGAAGTCGAAAGTCGTGGCTCCTGAAAAGCGCGCGACCATGCTGAAGTCGGCGAAGGAGATTGATCGACTGATTGCCGCGAACTATGAAAAAGTAGCGGTCAAACCCAATGCAAGAACCACCGATGAGCAGTTCCTGCGTCGAATTTATCTGGATGTCACCGGAACCATCCCAACCTACAATCAGACTCGAAAGTTCCTGACATCCAGCGACCCGAACAAGCGAACGCTGTTGATTGATGAACTACTAAGCAGTGACGGTTATGCCAGCCACAGCTTTAACTACTGGGCCGACATTCTTCGCTACACCGACAACCTCAATGGAACAGTTCGTGGCGAACCTTATCGTCAGTGGATCAAGCAGTCTCTGGCAGAAAGCAAGCCGTGGGACAAGATGGTGCACGAGATGATGACGGCGGAAGGACTGATCTGGAAGAATCCTGCCACCGGCTATATGCAGCGGGATGCAAGCATGCCGCTGGACAACATGAATAATACCGTCCGCATCTTTCTGGGAACTCGAATTGGCTGCGCTCAGTGTCACGACCACCCATTTGACCGATGGACTCAAAAGGACTTCTATCAAATGGCGGCGTTCACTTACGGAACGCTGACGAGCACAAATGGCGGTGACAAGCGGTACTGGGAGAGCAACCCGGATGACCGTCTGCAGACAGAATATGCGATGATCGAGCAGGAAGAGGAAGATCGCCGCAACAATAACTACCGCTTCGATCGACTGATCAGCATCAACATGATGATGGTGAATGATCAGGTTGATAGAAAGATCACTCTGCCGAAGGACTACCAGTACGACAATGCCAAAGCCGGTGATGTTGTTGAGCCAAAGGCGTTGTTTGGGGCTTCTGCAGAAATCAAGAAAGGCGAAACTCCTCGACAGGCTTTCGCTCGCTGGCTGACTGCCAAAGAGAATCCTCGGTTTGCTCTCACGATCGCCAATAGACTCTGGAAGCAAGCTTTCGGAATTGGACAGATTGAACCGGTCGACGACATGATGGACACGACAGTTGCCGAGAACCCGGAACTGATGGTCTTTCTGGAATCCGAAGTGAAGCGGTTGAACTTCGACATGAAGGAGTATCTCCGCGTTATTTACAACACGGAAACTTACCAGCGTCAGGTCAGCGTGGAAGAAGTGAACCCTGGTGAAACCTATCACTTCTCCGGCCCAATTCTCCGACGCATGACGGCCGAGCAGGTCTGGGATTCGTTCCTGACACTTGCTGTGCCTGATGATTACCGCGAAATGCCCGCGATGATTCGCACAGACGTGATTGGCGTCGACCTGACGTCGGTCAAAGCTCCGGATCTTCTGGCCGCTGATTCGATGGGTAACCAGGTTGATGGCAGCGTTGGCAAGTGGCAACAGAAGCATTTGTACAAAGGTGTCTTATTGGCTCGTGCTTCTGAACTTCCATCACCTGTGCCAGCCAGTCACTTCCTGCGAATGTTTGGGCAGTCCGATCGCGAACTGATTTCTGCGTCTTCGACGATGGGATCGGTCCCGCAGGTGCTGTTCATGTTCAATGGGCCGATCTCGCACATGCTGCTGGAAAGCAATTCGACGATCTACAATACCGTCATGAAGAAGAAGTCGGTTAATGATGGTATTCGTTCGATCTTCCTGACAATTCTGAATCGTGAACCGGACACCGAAGAACTGGCCCTGGCGACACAAGAAGTGACCAACAATGGAGCACCCGGTTACGGGAACGTCATTTGGTCACTGGTTAACACTCGCGAGTTTCTGTTCATCCAGTAGTGTTTACCGAACGTCAGCGTGTCGGATCCAGACTGTGCCGTTGAAATCCACGGCACTTGCCAACGAATCTTTCTGATCTTCACCTCTGCAAGAAGAACCGATCGAAATGAGAGACCTGCTTCCCAAACTTGATGGTCTGAGCCGTCGTCGATTTGTCGAATACGCGGCCAAGTCTGCACTGGGCGTCAGCCTATTACCCAGTCTTGATCGTGCTGTGGGCGCTGCTCAAGTCGCAAATAGTGCAGGGGGAAAGGCAAAGCGGCTGATCTACCTGTTCATGAATGGCGGTATGACACACCTGGATACTTTTGACCTGAAACCAGGTCACGAAAACCAGGGTGAAACCAAAGGCATCGCCACCAACGTTGCGGGGCTGCAACTTAGCCAGTTTCTGCCCACACTGGCGACTCAGTTCGATAAGATCGCCGCGATTCGTTCGATGTACACACTCACCGGCGACCACGAAGACGGTGAGTATCTGATGCGAACGAGTTACGAAGAAATTGCGACCGAGCGACACCCATCGATCGGGCCATGGATTCAGCATTTCAAAGGACGACAAAGCAAATCTCTTCCGGACACCGTGCTGATCAGCGCGCCGGCTCGTCATCCTGGTGCGGGGTTCTTTGATCCAACCTTCAGCCCGCTGCCAATTGGTGATCCGAATCGCGGCCTCGAAAACACAACGACACCGGCTTATCTGACGGCCGAGTCTTTCGGCAAACGCGTCGAACTCATTGACGCCTTCGACAAGAAATTCCGTGACCGCTTCAAGCAACGTCGAGTTCAGACCTACACCGACTTCTACACGGAAGCCACAACACTGCTGTCCAGCGGTGAACTGAAGGCGTTTGACCTGAATGAAGAAAAGGATGCAGACCGCGATCGCTATGGTCGTGATCCGTTCGGACAAGGTTGTTTGTTGGCTCGCCGATTGATTGAGAACAATGTTCGCTGCGTCGAAGTCACCTGCGGTGGCTGGGATATGCACGCCAATATCTACAATGGCGGAACTCTTCCTGCACGAGCCGGAATTCTCGATAAAGCCGTGGGCAATCTCCTGAAGGACCTCTCTGAAAAAGGTCTGCTGGATGAAACGCTGGTTGTACTGACAACCGAGTTCGGTCGCTCACCCGTCATTAACTATAACGCTGGTCGTGACCATCATCCGGCCGTGTTTTCATCAATGCTGGCCGGCGGCGGTATCAAGGGCGGTCAGTTCTATGGGACTTCAGATGCCGCAGGACATGCGGTCGATCAGGACGGCGTCGCTCCAGCCAACTTCAATGCCACGATTGCAACGGCACTGGGCTTGCCTTTGGCAGAAATCGTTCACTCACCAACCGGTCGACCGTTCAAAGTGGCTCACGACGGAACTCCGATCAGCAAACTGCTGTAGGTCTTCAGATTCGCTCGCAGGAATATCGAGCGTACCGCTGCTATAATCAAAACGCCCCCGAGCAAAACTCGGGGGCGTTTTCCGTATCCGTCTTTCAGCTTCTCTGCTTTTGCTTCTCCTGCGAAGAATACTCATGCGAATCGCCTGGTTTGAATGCGCAACCGGTCTCAGTGGAGACATGACTCTTGCGGCCCTGATTGATGCGGGAGCTGATGCCGATAAAGTCCGCGCGGCTGTCGCTTCGCTGAATCTTCCGGATGTGGTTGTTCGTATCGAGACCGTGATCAAGGGCGGCTTTCGATCGCTGCATGTGCTGGTCGATCATCCGGAACAGCATGCTCACCGCCATTACACGGACATTCGGCGGATTGTGGAGCAGGCATCCGCGTTGACGCCTCGCCAGCGACAACTCGCTCTGCAGATGTTCCTGGCGGTTGCTGAAGCGGAAGCTCGCGTTCATGGTTCCACGGTCGAACAAATTCATTTCCATGAAGTCGGTGCGATTGATTCGATCGTTGATATCGTGGGTGTGGCCGTTGCGTTTGATCTGCTGGGTATAGACCGAGTGATCTGCAATGCAATTCCGCCGGGTCGCGGCTTCGTAAAGATCGACCACGGAATCTGTCCGATTCCTGCTCCGGGAACAGCGGAGATTCTGAAGGGTATTCCATTGGCCGACGTGCCGATTGAGTCCGAACTGACGACTCCCACCGGTGCCGCCATCGCCAAGACTTTGGCGTCCAGCTTCGGCCCGATGCCTGCAATGACCATTGAAGCCATCGGCTGCGGATGCGGAACGAAGACTTTCCCCGAACGTGCCAATGTGCTGCGGATCTTCGTGGGGACCGCGATCATCCCGGAACATACCGAGCAGGTAATTTTGCTGGAGACAAACCTGGACGATGTCTCCGGAGAGATCATTGGCCATGTTCGCGAACGGCTGAACTCCGTCGGCGCATTGGATGTTTATGTCACACCAGTACAAATGAAGAAGGATCGCCCCGGCGTGATCCTGAGCGTACTTTGCCGGCCTGAAAAGGCAGCTCGGTGTGAAGACATCATGTTCACGGAGACGGGGACATTGGGCGTTCGCCGTCTGCAGATTCAGCGAAGCGTTCAGCAACGCGATTTCGTGGAGGTGACAACGCCGTGGGGCAATGTCAGCGGCAAGCGAGCATGGCGAACGGGAATGCAACCAACGTTTTCCCCGGAGTTCGAAGACTGCGCTCGGATCGCTCGTGAGAAAAGCGTTCCTCTTTCCGATGTGTATCGTGCCGCCGAGTCTGCTTATTCATCGCAACCAACTCGTGTCGCAGAACCTCGCCCCAGTGCCCCAAAACATGACCATGACCACATGCATGACCATGACCACATGCACGACCATGACCACATGCACGACCATGACCACATGCACGACCATGACCACATGCACGACCATGATCACATGCACGACCATGATCACATGCACGATCGCCGACGATAATCAACGCTGCCGCCATTGGTACTGCTTCCAGGCTGAAATGCACGGGGGGCTGTTGCAATCCATCGCATGGAGCGAGATCTCTACAACGGACTCCTTCTGCTCTGCAAGAACCTATTTTGTAATTGCTATGCGCAATCCATCGTATGCTGGAGCGACGTTGGGTGGCAGCTCTTTGAGCAGCTCGTCGTAGTCCAGCTCGTGGGACATATGAGTCAAGTAAGCCTGGCGAGGCTGCAACTGACGAATAAGATTCAGAGCGGCATCGAGATGCAGATGCGTTGGGTGAGGCTTGTGGCGCAGAGTATTCAGCACCAGCACATCCAGATTTCTCAGTTGCTCTCTACTGTCAGCCGGGATTGTGGAAACGTCCGTACAAAACGCCACGTTCCCAATGCGAAACCCCAGGATCGGCAGTTCTCCATGCTTCAGCCTGATCGTACGAATATCGAGACCAAGCAACGAAAAATTCTGCCCCTCAGTGATTCGTTCGAACCTTAGCCGAGGTGCCGCGTACTTATGCGCATGCGTTGACGGATCAGAAAACGCATAGGAAAAAGTCTGCCGAATTTGTTCTTCGACAACTTCTTCACAATACAACGGAACAGAATCATCCAACTGAAAGCCAAAGATCCTCAAGTCGTCAATGCCCATGATGTGATCGGCATGACTATGAGTAAAGATGGCCGCTCGAATCAGGGTCGCTCGTTCTCGAACCAACTGCAACCGCAGTTCCGGCCCGGCATCGATAATCATTTCTCCCTGCGGTGTTCTGATCAGAACACCAGATCGCATGCGACGATTTCGGGGATTGTCTGAAAGGCAAACTGAACACCGACAACCAACGACCGGAACACCGATACTTGTCCCGGTCCCCATAATGACCATTTCAGCCAGTACTTCTGACTTCACAGTATCTTCGCAATTCTGGGTCATGGAATGTCGCGCTAACTCGTTGAGTTCCTGATTTGGCAATTCCAAGGGAAATCAAGCAAGCGGAATTCCTCTCCCGGGCCGGGCCGACCTTGTCGGTCCAACAGCCACAAAACAAAGAACTCGCTCACGATTTCTTCCGTGGCAAGCTGCAATTCTCAGAATCACTGACGCGTTATCGGTTCAACGCGAGCACGACGACACCGGACGAGTCGAGTAATTCCAGGCTCTGGCGGACTGTGAAAATTGGCTAGTCGTCAATCTGCACTCCGCGGTGCGGAGTTTCGCAGTTTCGAATCAGAATTGAAGTGCTCCGTGGAACTCAAAAACAAATCCCAGTGAATGATTCCCGCAGACGGACAACTATTTCCAGCGATGCGGCATCCACCAGGCCGACTCATTTGCACCAGCACGTATCTGAACCGTTCGCCAGTCAAGAAGTGCAGGATCTGACGGCCTGATGCTTCCAGTCCTGCCTGGCCCCCTATGGACCGACTTAACTGGCCTTTTCCAGCTCATTCCATCGGGCAAGTTTGTTTCGCAGAGTTCGCGCTGTTACGCCCAACTCAGCGGCCGCTTCCGTCTTGTTCCCACGACATCGTTCGATGCGGGACAGAATCACAAATCGTTCAATGTCTTCCAGCGGCATATTCTGATATCCGCCTGGCAACTCCGCCGTTGCGATGGCAGAAGCGCTGGTCTGCGGAGCGATCCGAAGCTCTGAGCCGACTCCAAAATCCAGTCGGCAAATTGTACTGATCTCGGACTCGACACAGGCACGATGAATCACATTGCGAAGCTGTCGGACATTTCCCGGCCATTCAAAATTCATCAGCGAAGGCATCAGTTCATCACTCACAGCAGTCACAGGAGTCTCATTTTCCTGACCGAACAACTTCAGAAAATGATTGACGAGCACCGGAATATCTTCGGTTCGTTCGCGAAGCGGTGCCAATCGCAGCGAAAGGACATCAAGGCGATGAAACAGATCTTCACGAAACCGTCCGGCTGCGACTTCTTTTCTGAGATCCCGGTTTGTCGCTGCGATGATCCGAGCACTCATCCGCTGAACCTCAGTACTGCCGACTCGCAGATACTCCTGAGCCTCCAGCACTCGCAGTAACTTAGCCTGTGTTGGCAGGGGCAGTTCTCCGATTTCGTCGAGAAACAATGTTCCATCACCGGCAGCGTGTAAGAATCCGTCATGCCTGCGAGACGCCCCCGTGAACGCTCCCTGTTCGTGACCAAACAATTCGCTCTCTGCCAGCCCATCATGAAAGGCAGCGCAATTGACACGGACGCAGGCACGCGACGCGCGCGGGCTGTTGTCATGCAGGTATTGAGCCAGCAACTCTTTCCCGGTTCCGCTTTCCCCGGAGATCAGCACTGTCCCGGACGAACGTGCAAAACGGCGGGCTCGTGCGAGTGTGTCATGCATCGAAGATGATTCAAAGATCAGCATGAGTATTCTGCATCAGATGGAGAGAAGTGAGAGGATCGGACAGCAATTGTGAGGAGAGCAGGCGCGTCAGAGAGATCTCATGGACTTCTGATAAGCCACCTGCATATTTCGCTGGCGGGATTCAGCATCAATTTGTGGGATCAGTTCAGATCGAACATCCTCAAACGTGTGCTGCAGATGATCGATACGACTGATAAGAGCTTTCAACAAAGCTTCATGACGTCCCAGAGTTGTCCGAAGGTCCGTGGTCAAAGTCCCTTTCCCCTGACTGAATCGTGAGTAAGCCTCAGACACTCGTTGTTGGGCAGCCACAACAAGGTCCAGCGATTTCTGAAGCTGACCGACGGCGTCCGGATTGCCCAGATTTCGCTGAGCCGCCGCCGTTTCGAGGCGTTCAATCACACTCACGGCCGCTTCGAAGACGACGCTCTGTTCCTTAATACAAGCCTGCAGTTCTCTTTCGGGCTCAGTCATGTTGCCAGAAGTATTCAGTCGAGAGTTCTGATTGTCTCTAATGTTCACCATGCTTTGGCTCCTTTTCCGCAGGTGCAAAATGCGTGATGCGTTCCTTTGCAGGCTTCCCTGTGCGGGAAGATGTCTGGCTTGAAGACGAAGTCGCGGATGGTCCATGTGCGTCGTCGTTGTTGCTTCCTGATGGATGGGATCCATTTCCGGACTTCGTTGAGTCGGATTTGGTTGCACCCGAACCAGATTTTTTCGAGCCGGTTTGGCCGGTGGCATTGCCTGATGAATTGCTGTCGCGCGGAACACCCGCAAATGGACTTTGAAGATTCTCCTCGGAACTCCCGGCATCCTCTTCAAGCGAACTTTGAAGCTGGCGAATCTGCTCCAGCACATCGACCCACCAGCGAGACTGCTCACTCAGCCATCCGGCCTCCGGCTGCTCTGCGATTCGCCGATAGCGATTCGAAGCCTCCGCGTTTCGTCCCATTCGACGAAGGCAGTTAGCCATCTGGTATTCCGTCCAGATCTGCTGCTGCGCGGTCAACTCCGCCATCTCTGTCTGTTCATACATTTTCATCGCCAATTGGTATTCCCCAACCGCGTATAAGTTGTTGGCCAGTCCCAATCGATCGATTGGACCGTGGACTACAGCGTGTTCCGATGCAGCGTGAGGAGCATTCTCAGTCGCTGAATGGACATTAGTCCCGGATTCACCATGTAAGTTCTTCGTCTGATGGCCGTCTTCGCTGGCTGAAGGCTCTCCCGCGTTGAGATCGGACTCATGTGCTCCATTCTCAGGGTCATGGTCATGCGGTGCTGCCGGATGTTCCGTTACAGCATCCGCCGAATCACTTTGTCCAGAGGCATCCTGGGGCGCTGGACCATGATCACCATGATCCGTCGCATGACCTTTCGTTTCAGGGTGGCTGGTTTCGGGAGACGCATGCCCATCAACTGGTGGCAGGAGTTCTTCAGAATGCCCATCCAGTCCCGACTCTTTATCCGGAGCAGCGTGGCTATCCTGAGGATCGCTGTGCAGTTCATCGGCCGCATGGGCCTGTGGTTCAGACGCCTCGGCCACTGCCGGTGGTTCCAGTTGCGACTTCAACTGCATAATTTGCTGTTTGAGTCGGGCGAATCGGCGGGCTCTTTCATCCTGAAGCCTCGTTTCGGGATCACCCGCCGGGATTTCTGAAGGCTCTTGAAAAGCATCCTGAGATGGCAACTGTTCCGGCGGCATATCCTCAACGGGAGCCAAATCAACAGACCCGCCGTCCAATGATGGAAGCACGGGCGTCTCTTCCTCGGCCGCAGCTTGCTCGGCTATCGCTCGTCGCCGCTCTTCTTCCAGGGCGAGCTTGAATTGCTCAGTCGCGGAGCGGACTGGCCGATCAGAAGATTCTTGACGCGATGCGGGCGCCTGCGCATTAGGAGGAGGCGTTACAGTGGCGGCAGGTTGCTGCTCGGGGATTACGTCCGCAGCCGATGGCTCCAGCGCGGGCAGTTTAGTGACTGATGGTTCAAACGCAGACTTTTCCGGAGCGGGAGATGGCTCGACTGGAGCCAGTTCGACAGCTTCCAGATCTTCCGGCCCGGTATTTTCCCTGGCAGGTTCCGGGACTGGAGGGATGACCGGCCGACCGGCAGAGGCCATAATGAATGGACGTGGGGTCGACACCGCCGCAGGTTTGGACCTGCGGCTTTTGGCAACGGGCGCACCCGGTTTGGTATTCCCGGATTGCAGACTCACAACATCATTAGCGCGGGATGCCGCTTTTCCATGTGCTGCCGTCCAGCCACGTTGGGCCTCTCCCGATGGTCGAGCTTCACTCATCGAGTTCTGTAAAACCGCATTCGTCACTCGCTTGTCATCGTGGACAGAAGTCGCTGTCGAAAAGCTTGACCCCGTCACCGGACTCTCCTGCGCCGAGACAGAATCCGTGTCTGATCCTGCAATCCCGGCGAGGATTCCGCTCAACAGCACCGCAGAGACTGGGAACACGCGTAAACTTCGATCGAAGGCACTCATCACTCGTGCCCTCCTGTCGTTTCTAAGTTGTTTAGGTCCGGATCCGCTTCAAGCGGTGATTCTGAATCAGGCAACATTCCGGAGAAACAATAGATCGCAGCCTGATGATCTTTTTTCAGTTCATAGGCCTGTCCCATGATACGAAGCGAGGCCCGTTGTGTTTTTGACGTTTTGTCTGACTCCATAAGCAGTCGACAGACGGAAATGGCCTCATCCGGTTTTCGCTGTTCCAATGCCAACTCAGCAGAACGCAGTCGAGCCTGCACTGCCAACTGATCCGTTTCGGATGAAGACAGCGTTGCCAGCAGAACTCTCGCCTTTTCAAGCTGGTTGTCTGCCTGATAATGCGACGCCAGCTTCAACACCGTCTCATTTCGAAGTTGTGATTGAGGCAATTTGCGAAGAGCCAGTGAATAGGCTTCCGCAGATTCCTGTGACAGTCCCAACTCTTCGCAGGCAGACGCGACCAGCACCGCCCAATGACCACCACAGTATTTCGCAGCGTCAAATTCGGTCAGTGCAGAGACGACTGCAGCTCCTTCGCGTTCTCGGCGATCTGCCAGCACGGCCGCCCGGAACCGCGACAGTGCTGAGAGAAATGCGGCCCCTTGACGTCCGGGGCCATCTACCAGACTGTCACGCCGTTCCATCAGAACCGTATTGCAACCCTGAGCATTACCCAGTGAGAGATACAGGCTGGCCAGATGAATTGCGGCCAGCGGCTCGAGAGACGATCCTTCACTCATGGAAAGACCACGCATCATTGATTGAATCGCCCGTTTGCCGTGATTGTCTTCCAGCAGCATGCGGCTGTGAAAAATGTAGGCCGCAATTCGAACATCCGCCAGGCCGCCGGATGAGTCGATACTGCGAAGGAACGCCTCAATCGCCTCATCCCGCTGATTGAGGAGCATCAGACACTTACCCAGATTGAAGGCGGCCTCCGTTTCGACGATTGATCGAGGCGATGTTTCCATTTGCACCTGAAGAAACTGCAACGCATCTGTGGCCCGTTTTTGTTCAAACAGCAGAGTACTTAAAGCCAGGCGACTGTGTCCGGCTTGAAGAGATCCAGGGATCTCCATAATCGCCGCGCGGAGAATTCGTTCTGCTGCTGCCAGGCGACTCCGTCGCAATTCATCCGGGGACATCTCTTCAGGGTGCAGGATGCTGATCACGGCCCCGTTTCGAGTCCATGCCACACCCGCAGAAATCGTAATCCCATCCAGCAGCAGCGCCAGATTCTGTTCTGTGACATGTACCTGCTGTGTTCGTCCGCTCAGAGCTTGGGCAGCCTGTTCTGATATTTCAATTTCGTATTTGCAGCATCGAACCAGGTTGCGCAGCAAAAGCTCGCAGAGGGTTGTGCCGCAATTGAGCCGCACAATTGTCTCTTCGGGAGATTCGGCTTTCAGATTCATTACGCGGAACTCAGTCGGACCGGCTTTCACCGGCGTTTCATGAATCAAAAGCGGTAGCTCATCCAGCAGTCGACCGGGATCCGCAGACCATTCCGGTACTACCAGAGTTTGATCATCCAGAAGGTCCGTAACAGCGACGTTCGACTGTTCCCTCCAAAGATCTCGTCCGATGAGATGCAGCATTTCCCCTCGCACTGTGGGAAGAAACTCGGTTTCATCAAGAATGGCTCGTCGCAGCAAATCAGCCTGCAAACCTTGATGCTTCTTCAGAGCGGAAAGACAACGAGCTTCTCCGTAACGAGCGACACCAGCCCAGGCGGGATCTGACTGCGTTCCGGATATTCGGCGATACGCTTCGATCGCGGCCGCATGACGACCAGAGGCCTCCGCACACAGTGCGAGGCGGAACAGAATTGCCACTCCGGGAACACCATCTGATTTTTGGCGCAACGTCTGGTAGTGTTGCATCGCCTGAACATAATCACCGCTGGCCAGCTCTTCATCAGCAACCGCCATCATATTGACCGCCTGCTTGGTCACTCGTTCATGCCGCGAAGGCGATAGGTGAGCATTGGCCTCAGAGGCTGCAAACGGATCCGCAGAATCGGCATGGTCAGCCGCAATCCCCTTGTCCTTTGTAGACGCAGTCTTGTGAAGATCCGGCTCACTCAGCGCATCTCCGTGCAGCTCCGACTCGTGCTGATCATCGTGTGCGATAGCGTCTTCTGGTCCGTGCTCAGATGCTGCTCCGTGCAAAGAATCACCCGCATGATCATCGCGCTGGCGAGTATTGCGTGCGGGCTTGAAGTTACGTCCGTGTTTAGAGGAAGCTGGGCTCGACAAAGTTTCCGGTCCCTCTGCGACCTGATGCTCTTCCCCATGTTTTGACGGGCTCAGGCTATCGTCGGCAGGATGCAATTTCTCTCCGGAGGATTCGTGGTGGAAAGAATCGTCCGCAGGGCCAAACCCGAGGTTCTCGACACTGAATGGATCGACTTCAGCGTGGCCATTGGCCGGATCAGCGTGAGCCGCGATTTCCGCGTCATTATCGGGGGAGTGATGGGGATCTCTGTTCGTTTTCGTTGAGACAAACTCATCGAAGGGGCTGTCGACGTTCGCTTCGGATTGGTGCTGATCGGTTTCAGGAACTGAAGATGTCCTGCGACTTCTCGTTCGACGAGCCGTTGTTTCTGCGTCAGATATCTTCGCTGCAGATAAATCGTCTGAGTGATCGTGCGACGTCAGCGTTTGTTCGCCGTGACCGTCTGAGGTCGGCTCGTGCGTGTCGAGTTCCGAATGGGACTCATCCCCATTTTCAGCACGAGAATTTTTCGACTCGTTATGCGAGCCAGCGCCCGCGATTGAGTGTTTTTCTTCGTCTGCGGGAGTTTTATCGGACTGCAGGTAGATGGCGACCGACGCCCCCAGTGCAGAGGTTCCCGCGACAAGGGACAGCATCATCAATTGCCGCAGTATGGCGGGAATTCCTTTATTTTTTGGCTGATCAGACACGATAGCAACCTCTTGGGCGAACCCCGGTGTCGGCATAATCGATACAACTGTTCCAACCTAATCGTCTGAGCCTTAGGGCAGGTTGAGAGAAAATTTCTTCGCAAGTTTCTGCTGGACGCTTCGATAAGTGAGTCTGAATCAGGTTTCTCACCGGGAGACAAGGCCATGCAAATACAACGATTCGACAATGTCAGCAGTGCAGGGGCGCCACGTCCGAACTGGATTGCAGGCGGCAATGTGAAGAGTGGTTCGCAGGGTTCTGTGTCTCGGGAAAACGATGCCGAGGGGGTTATTGGCAGCGATGAGCTGGAATCACTGACACGTCAGCTTGACGGAATCAGTGATGTCAGGGCAGACGTTGTTGAGGCGGCGAAAGTGAGAATGCAACGAGGCGATTACCTGACTCGTGCTGCGGCTGAAAAAACAGCAGCAGCAATTCTGGGCAAGGATGCTTAGAGAAGCTTTCTGTCTTGAAGTGACACAGGGGGACTATGTGTTGCTTCGGTCTTCCGGGCCTGTTCAGGCCAGGCAGCATGTGGCTCTTCTTGCTGAAAGCACAGCTGGTCTCTAACATCCTTGATGCGAGTCATATTCACCGCTGAGCGGGATCTGGCTTGCAGCACTTTCGAAGAAGGAATTGAAAATGGGTCTGTCAGTCGCAAACAACGTCACTTCGATCACTGCTCAGCACAATCTGAACAAAGCGTCGATGGGCGTCGCAAAGTCTGTGGAGAAGTTGTCTTCCGGACTGAAAATCAATCGTGGTGCCGATGGCCCGGCAGCACTCGTCATTTCAGAAAAACACCGTGCTCAGATTGCGGGTCTGAATCAGGCCATCGACAACACGGAAAAGGCAACCTCAGTTGTACAGACAGCTGAAGGTGCTCTGAACGAAATCAACTCACTGCTGGTCAAGGTGCGAACTCTTGCGATCGACAGTGCGAACAGTGGCGTAAACGACGATGACGCTCTGGCAGCAAACCAGGCTGAAATCACCAACGCTCTGGATACAATCAACCGAATTGCGAACAACACGCAGTTCGGTGAAAAGAAACTTCTCGACGGATCTGCCGGGATCTCCGGAACGGCAACGGACACTGACGTAACCTTCCTGAAGGCGACATCAACGACAACAGCCGGCACATACGCCGTAGCCGTCACAACTGTTGGCGAGCGAGCCATAGTAGATTCCGGGACTTCCGGTACAGCTCAGACTACGGCTTTGGCAGCCGATGAGATCCTGACGATCAACGACGTCAGCGTATCACTCACGGCGGGCATGTCTCAGACACAGGTCGTCAACCGCATCAATGAATTTACAGCTCAGACCGGCGTCATCGCTGATGTCGACGGTGGCTCAACACGTCTGTATTCCGAAGCCTTTGGATCTGCCCAGTCACTGACTGTCGTCTCCAACGTGGCTGCAGCTGGCGACAGCAGCGGATTTGGAACGGGATCGACAACAGATAACGGTATCGACATCATCGGAACAATTGGCGGCACATCCTTCACCGGAGTCGGAAACGTTCTGAAGGCTAACGCAGGAGCCGCAAAGGGACTTTCACTGTCATTGGCTGCTGATACTGGTGCCGATGCGTTCTCAACCGTGACTGGTGCTCAGGGCAACCTGACAGTTACGGATAACTCTCTGGTCTTCCAGATTGGTGCTAACAAAGACCAGACAGCGAACATTGCGATTCAGAAAGTGAATCCAAATGGTCTGGGTCTGGGCGTGGTTGGAAATCAGTTCTCCAACCTGAATGACATCGAAGTAACATCTTCGACCAAGGCACAGGACGCTCTGGAAGTGATTGATGCTGCGATCGATGATGTGACAAACCTGCGAGGTGCACTCGGTGCCTTCCAGAGCAATACTCTGGAATCAACCGCAAACAACCTGCGAGCAACTCTTGAGAATACTGTAAACGCCGAGTCCGTCATTCGTGACACTGACTTTGCGTCTGAAATCGCAGCCTTCACGAAGGGTCAGGTTCTCGTTCAGGCTGGCACTTCAATGTTGAGCAATGCGAACCAGATTCCACAGTCAATTCTGTCGCTGCTGCGATAATCTGATTCGTCAAAAAGTTAAAAATTCGAACGGTCCGTCTGGAACTGGAGTACCAGTACCCAGTCGGACCGTTTCTTGGTTAACAAAAGTTCGTTCAGATCCGGAATCCGTATAACATTGAAACCTTTGTAGAGGGTTACTTGAAGGCGTTGAGCCTGCTCCTGTTAACTGATTCTTTCTGTTTTCGTTTTGACGATTCTCTGTTTCTCCGAACCTGTTCCTCGGGGGGCATCTGGCATGCCAATCAGTATTAATGGCGTTGTATCGGGTATCGATACCGACAACATTGTATCCGGCCTGTTGAAAATTCAGCAGCAGCAGTTGGACCGGATGGCTCTGCGCAAGAACGGCATTCAACAGCGTCAGGCTGCGTTCAAGACTGTCGAATCCCGGCTCCTGAGTCTGCGTGCGGACGCGGGCGCACTCAGCCGAAATACCAACAATCCACTGACACGCCTTTCTGTAACGCCAAGTGACGAAAAAGCAATTAGCGCAACGGCTTCGGCGGCCGCCGTTCCTGGTGTTTATCAGATGACCATCGATGCGACCGCTCAGGCCCATCAGGTCGCCTCTCAGGGATTTGCCGACACCGATTCAGAGATCACGCAGGGAACATTCGAAATTCGGCTGGGCTCCGGCGATCCCAAAACCATCACGATCGATGGTAACAACAATAACCTTTCCGATCTTTCCGCAGCGATTAATTCCTCGGACACCGGTATCAGCGCGACCGTTGTTAAAGACTCCGCAGGCGGCGCAACTCCTTATCGACTTCTACTGAGCAGCAGCAAAACCGGAGCCAGCAACCAAATCACGGTCACAAACAACCTGGCAGCGGACAGTGGTTCCGCAGTTAAGCCAGTGATTAATTTTGGAACTCCGGTTCAGGCCGCCAGCGATGCACGGGTCACACTTGGCAGCGGAGCAGGAGCAATCTCCGTAACGAGCAGCACGAACCAGTTCAAAGACGCGATTGGTGGAGTCAGCTTCGATCTGCTGCAACCTACCGTCGGCCAAACCGTTTCGCTGACCGTCGCGAAGGACAATTCCGCCGCGGTCGCCGCGGTCCAGAGCTTTGTGGACTCCTTCAACGGTGTTCTTAACTACATCAGCGAAAATTCAAAATACAACGAGGCTTCGGAAGAGGGCGGACTGTTCCTCGGCAACCAAGGCGCCGCCAAGATTCAACAGACTCTCAGGACGACAGTTCAAAATGTCGTGCCAGGCGCGAATCCTCTGGCTAATCGACTTTCCACGGTGGGAATCAGATTCAATGATTCCGGCACACTCGTCCTCGACAAGGCCAAACTGGAAAGCGCACTGAATGGAAACATCGAGGGAGTCACCGCAGACGATGTAAAGCGACTGTTTTCCTTCGGCGGGCAGTCGACGAACTCAGGAATGTCGTTTGTGCTTGGCAGCACGCGAACACAGGCCTCCACTTCAGGATATCAAGTCGACATCAGCCAGGCGGCTGAACAGGCCACAATCACGGGAGCAGCCTTTGCCGGTTCAACAGTGATCACCTCTGCAAACCGAAGTCTGGAAGTCAAACTCGATGGTAAGACGGCGACGGTGCAGTTGAGTGAAGGCACTTACACGGCACAACAGCTTGCTGATCACCTCGAACAAATCATCAACGAATCCGAGGAATTTCCTGCTCGCGAAATCAATGTCTCCCTTGAGAGTGGAGCATTGCAACTGACATCTGCAAAGTACGGCCTGACCTCTGATCTGGAGATCGTCAGCGGAACTGCCATCGCTGACCTTGGCCTGACAGCCGGCCTTAAAGACAACGGACGCGACGTTGTCGGATCCTTTATCGTCAATGGTAAAACCGAAGCAGCGGTTGGACGGGGGCGACTGCTCACCGGAGACCCGGATAACGAAAATACGGCTGACCTTCAGGTTCAGATTACCCTGTCTCCATCGGATGTCGTTGCCGGTGCCGAAGGGACAATTACTGTCTCGCGAGGCTTGGCTTCATCGCTTGATCAGGTCCTCGGGAAACTGCTGAATAATGAGGATGGTCTGCTGACGTCGGTTGATGATGGCTTTGACGGACAACTGAAGAGTCTTCAGACATCTATTGATCGTCAGACAAAACTGTTCGACCTTCAGGAACAGAGTATTCGAAAACAGTTTCAGGCGCTCGAAACAGCCATCAGCCAGCTTAACGCAACCAGCTCCTATCTGGGCGGACAACTGGCCAACCTTCCTCAAATCAGTAGTCAGCAATAACGGCATGCGTCACACCTCAGGCCGTAACGGGTAACAGTCATGAATCCTCATCTAAAATACAAAACCGTTCAGAGCTACTCGTGGACACGGGTCGATATGCTGATCCTGGTTTACGATCAGGCCGTTTCGGCACTCAATGAAGGAGCCCGTCTTCTTGAGCAGAACCGCAGTGCGGAGTTGCCGGCTGTTAAACTACGTGCGATGAAAACCCTGCTGGCGATCGCCGAAGGCCTGAATCTGCAGCGAGGTGAACTTCCGATTCAGGTTCTTCGCCTTGTTGTCTTCGCCCTGGATCAGGTGCGAATCGAATCTGCTGAAGCCTGGCGATCCGCGGAATCTGTTATCAGTACTCTGCGAGCGGGCTTTCTGGAGATTCAGGATGAAGCTCGCAACGACGAATATGAGGGACGAATCCCGGCCCTTGATGCCGTACACTGAGATCTCTGAAGCCGGAATGTTCGGACTCCTCTTTGGTCATTCTCCCTCTGCGTCTGCCGCTTTCTTTGATCGGCTCCGATAGTTAGACTTCCCGAGAATGCGGCCTCGCGTCCGACCATTGGGTTTGGAACCGATCAGAAAGAGTCGCTGGTGTTTCTCTCAGTCTGAACATGCACGACTCTGAATCCGCCTCCGGCACTGCGATTTCTTCCGCGATCGTCGATTACCCCGCACGTGACATGACAATCACCGTCGGTGCCGGGATGTCATATGGCACACTGCAGACCATCCTCCGGGAAGAAAACCAGCAACTGCCAATCGATGTAGCAGACGAAGGTACTCCGCTGGGAGAACTGGCCGCCTATGACATCTGCGGCCCTCGACAGTTTGGCTACGGCTCATTGCGTGATTACGTCATTGGCGTGGAAGCTGTCGATGGCACGGGGCGAGTCTTTCATGCGGGTGGACGAGTCGTCAAGAATGTCGCAGGATACGACCTGTGCCGATTGCTGGTTGGCTCCCGAAATCAATTGGGAACAATCACTCAACTGACCTTCAAACTGAAACCTCTTCCCACTCAACAATCGATCATGGTCGCAGGATTTCGATCTCTGCGTGATCTGGAAGCGGCCCTCGAACGACTCAACCTGACCGCGACGACGCCTGTTATTCTCGACGTGCTGGGTCGTTCGGCGACATCAAGACTGCTGGCAACATCAATGCCGGAACTTGCTGAATCAACTCAGGGCAAAGATGCCGCGGCGTTGCTGGTCCTTGGTTTTGAAGGTCCACTGGCCGCATGTCAGTGGCAGAACAAGACGTTGCAGGAAGAACTTGCCGGCACGGCCGTCTGGTGCCATCTTGCCAGTGGTGACAACGTATTTCCGCTCTATTGTCGAGCAGCCCAATGTGCTGCAACCGGAGCCAATGATGAACACTGGCTGGCACGGCTCATCACTTTGCCATCTCGAGTCGTCTCTTGTCTGAGCGTTCTTCTTGAGGCTGGTTGTGAAGTCTTCGGCCGCGCAGCAAATGGCATTCTTTTCGTTCGTCAGGCGCCACAACTCCCTGCTCAGCAGGCACCCGATGAAGCTCAGGCCGCTATGATCCTAAGCTCACTGGTCGCGGACGGAATCGGTTCCTTCGAAATGCTTCGCTCAACAACCGCACGGTCTACGATCTCGGCCGCCCCGGTTCGAACAATCTCGAAACAATTAAGCGAACTGCTGAGCGGACAAAAACCGGCCTGAGCAGCACACTGGGACAGACGGTTCTGAAATCAGGTCAATCGCTGGCTCAGCAATCCAAAAAGCGTTCCTTGTCCCGAGGCCGGCCTGAAAAAAAGTCGTCCGCAGGAACCTTTGCCGCTGGCTCAGCACGGTTGGGCGGCATCCATGGCCTTTCAGGAAACGAGCAAACCGGCCAAATCTCCAGGAATTCCGGACTTCCGAGCCGTCGATGGGTGTCACCGATGGAGAACGCTCGCCTCGGACGGTATCGTGAGTGAACTCTTTTGGCTGCGGCGATCGACACTCCTGTGCATCAGGGTGAATTTCTCGCGGCCGAATCAACGCTCATGGCGTCTTGCTGGCTATTATCGCCCTTCGATTTTGTAGTCTGGATGTGGTTGTTTTCTCATGGCTGAACTGACTGGCCCCGATTTTTCGAAGAATGAACTGATCCCGGCAATTGCACAGGATTCCGCAACGGGCGACGTCCTGATGATGGCCTGGATGAATAAAGAATCCTACGAGGAAACTTTGCGAACGGGTCGCGT
>CAIJTV010000841.1:0-6312 GCA_903823635.1 uncultured Planctomycetaceae bacterium | reverse complement strand
TTCGATGATGGGGCGGAGGTCGCTGCGAGCTTCTTGAAATCTCAAATCTCAAATTTGAAATCCGAAATTTCCGGTGGCTTCAGTGAGGATGCCCGGATCCATTTGCAGAGTACCAGTCAGCGAACAATCATTATCGATTGTCCTCTAGCTGACGGTATTTCTCCGAGTACTTATCAAACAGCTGAGTATGCCGGCTGGTAAGATCGACTTTTCGCCCCTGAATCCAGGCTGCTGTGACCTGCGATTCTGTTTCCAGTGGATCCCCGGTGCAAACAAACAGAGTCGCATCTTTCCCGTTCTCCAACGTGCCGACTCGGTCAGCAATGCCCAGAATCTCGGCCGGATAAACCGTGACAGCTCGCATCGCATCGTTGTAAGGAAGCCCATAGGCTGCGGCGGTTGCGGCCTGATAAGGCAGGTTGCGAGTATTCCAGGATTCAGAACGTCCAGAGCCCGAAATGCAGAACTTCACGCCGGCTTTTCGCAATCGCTCCGGCAACGTAAAGGCCGCATCGTAGTCGTCGTGATCTCGGCGAGGATCCTTGTGGATCGCGTCAATGATCACCGGCACGTTGTATTGTTTCAGCAACTCCGCACACGCTTCGCTGTCGTAGCCACCAAAGATGATGACTCGAACATTCTGTTCGACTCCAAAAGCCACCGCTGATTGAATCTGCGGAGCACGATCAGCGGCCACGATCAATGGAATCTTCCCGGCCACAACCGGCTGCATGGCTTCCAGTCGACTGTCAAAATCCTGAGTCATCGGGGATGCCGCGCGAGCTTTTCCGTAAGTCCGCGATTGCTCAAACAGAGTTCTCAGGGTTTTGAGTTCATCCGGACGACTCTCTTCCTTCTCAGCGTCTCCTTTCGCAGGTTTCGATGAAGACCGCTGCGGAGTTCGCATCTGAGGCCAGTTGATCATCAGCCCCACGTCAGCTCTCAGCGTCATGTCTTCGTAAGTCCAGCCGTCCAGTTGCATCACCGAGGCTTTGCCGCTGACAAGTCCACCCGATGGTGCACTAACTGCAATCAAGACACCATTGGCTCGAGTCACCGGGATCAGCTCGCTGTCCGGATTCACGGCGACATGAGCACTGACGTTAGGATTGATGGTGCCCGATTCTGCAAAGTCTAACGTAGCTCGAGTCGACGAAATTTCCGTCAGCCCCAACTGCGAATGCGACTCAATCATGCTCGGGTAGACATGCTGCCCTTTGAGATCAATGATTTCCGCTCCGTCCGGTGGTTTGATCTCAGCGCCGATTGCGGTGATTTTCCCATGATCAAACACCAGCACACCTTTTTCGACTGGTGGCCCGGTGAGCGTATGCACAACGGCATTGATCAAAGCAATCGGCTTCTTCTGAGGTGCGCCGGGAATCTGATCTGAAGCCAATGTCGTCGCGCAGGACAGTAAACAGATCAGCAGGTTGAATGATTTCATGACAAGACTCCTGAGAACAACAGGCTGACTCTATTCCTGTGCCTGACTGCGCAGAGATTGCTGATGACGAAAATGGTGGCAGAACTCGTCGGCTCGTGGCCAAAGCTCTGCCGGATCGGTGTCGCGTTCGCCGGCTTCATGCATGTCTTCACCGGATTCCAGGATTTTCTGAATCAGCACGTTGCGACGTTCAAACGATTCCCGCTGCATTCGATCGTCTTCATCCCGATGAAAGTAGCAGCGACCATCGATCCATGTTTGTTCGCAACGACTGAAATTTGACAGTGGATCCCCGTTCCAAATTACGAAATCCGCATGCTTGCCGACTTCAAGTGATCCCACCAGATGATCGATCCGCAACTGCTTTGCAGGATTCAGAGTAACGAACTTCAGAGCCTCCTCACGAGGAACCCCGCCGTATTTCACGGCCTTGGCCGCTTCCTGATTCAAATGTCGAGCCAGCTCACCGTCGTCAGAATTGAACGACACCACAACACCCTGCCTGTGCATTAGGGCGCCGGCATGAGGAATCGCGTCGTAAACTTCGAACTTGTAAGCCCACCAGTCGGAGAACGCTGACGCCATCGCGCCGGCTTTGGCCATCTCATCGGCCACCTTGTAGCCTTCCAGGATATGCTGGAATGTGCCGATCGTGATTTCGTACTGTTTCAGAATCCGCAGCAGTGCCAGAATTTCATCCTGACGATAACTGTGGCAGTGAATCCAGCGATCTCCGTCCAGGATTTCTCGCAGCGCGTCAAGTTCCAGGTCTCGACGAGGAGGCAGGCCACGACGGCTCAGCTTCCATGCATCCATTTTGCGGGCATAATCACGAGCGGCTTCGAACGAATCCCGATAGAGCTGTTCGACCCCCATGCGAGTCTGCGGATAGCGATTGTTGGCGTTCTCCCAGTTGCTTTGCTTTACGTTTTCGCCCAGAGCAAACTTCACTCCCTGAGGTGCCTCGGTGAACTTCATCCCGTCGCCTGTTTGTCCCCAGCGAAGCTTGATGACCTGATTCTGGCCACCAATTGGATTGGCAGAACCGTGGAGAATATTGGCCGCCGTGACGCCACCCGCGAGCTGTCGATAAATGGTAATGTCGTTTGCATCGACAAAATCTCCCACACGAACTTCGCAGGTGATCGCTTGAGTCGCCTCATTGACGCCGCCGTCAGTCGCGGCGTGAGAATGGCAATCGATAACTCCAGGCGTGATGTGCATTCCTCGCACATCAATCACATCCGCGCCTTCAGGGATCGCGATCTCTTTCCCCACCGCAACAATCTTTCCCTCGGCAACAATCAGCGTCCCATCTTCAATGAGGCCTGCCGGCCCACAGGTCCAGATGGTGGCATGAACAAAGGCTGTCGGCCGTGGCTGCCCCGGGATCGTCTCCCGTCCAAAGGCCCCCAGCGGATAATTCAAGGCGAACGAAGCAGGCCCGGACTCTTTGCTTTCTTCTTTATCTTGATCTTCATCCTTATCTTTATCCCTCTTTTCCCCGTCTTCTTCACTGGCCTCACCCTGCTTCTTCAGTTGTTCAACCCGAGTCGCCACAACACTCGCCGCTGCTCCATCCGGCCAAACAAGAGTCCCCAGCCCCGCGGGTCGATCCTGCTGCTGAGCATCCAGTTCAGTGAGCGTGAGAGAAATCCGAATCACGCCTTCGAACCCCCAATCCTTCGCTGCCAACGTGGCCGTCAGGGCGGTATCGCTGAGCTTTACGTCGGACAGTTTCAGCACATCCTTCTTCGTATCCTCCTTGGGATCGCCAGACTTCTCGTCGTTGGCTGATTCTTCTGTGACGGAATTCCCTTCATCAGATGACTCTTCATCGGGAGACTCCGGGCTGTTGTCATCTTTCTCTTCAGACTCTTCCTTTGAATCTCCGGCCTTCGTTTTCTCTTTCATCGGTTCCACAGGAATCGGCTGGCGTGAAACTCGTCCCTGCAGTTTGCCGTCTTCGTCCGTGATCTCAACAAACATCTGTCCATCGAACCGAGCCGTCGGCTGGACATCAAGGCGATAGTAGCCTTCAGCCTCGCGAACCTTCTCCGGAGAATGCTCAAAGCGTTGCCCGGAAACCCAGGTCTCGACAACCTTGGTTTTCTTCTCAAACAAATCACCATCAGTGATCACAAAGCTGGCCAGATGCCCCGACTGAATTGTGCCCAGCTGATCGTCCAGTCCGAAAAAAGTGGCCGGCGTTGTCGTCAGCGCTTTCAAGGCAGATTGCGGTGAAAGCCCACGAGCGACAGCTTTGCGAAGCGACTTCAGAAAATCTGCTTTTGATTCCAATCGCTCAGTGGTGAACGCAAAAGAGATTCCCGCCGAGTCAACTCGGGCGGGATTCTCGGGAGCGATATCCCAGTGCATCAACGACTCCAGAGTCGCATCCTGAGCCGTCTCCGGAGTACTCACGTTCGGAGCTTTTGGAAATGCCAACGGAAGGATGATTGCACGCCGCGTTCCCGCGATCTCCGCCAGTCGACGGTACTCGCGACCATTGCCGACCACGATCAGCGACAGCCCAAACTCGGCCGCAAACTGATCCGCCCGCAAGACGAATTGCTCATTCGAAGTTTTAACAACAATCGGTTGCGTTCCCTTCAACACAGGCTGCAGCGCCGAGAGAGCGTCATTGTGTTCGGGAAGGGCGAGGGTTGAATCGGCCTCGACTGCGATTCGAGCATCTCGATACCACTGAGCGTCATACATCGCCTGCCGCGCCAGCGCGACGGCTCCCATGGGGCTGCCGGGGTAAGTGTCGCGACCTCGGCGTGAAACCGTGAGATGTAGATGCTGAGCGACATTCGCAGCCAGTAGAGTCTTGTTCGGTTCCCCATCGCCGGTTGACACAACAGCACTCGTGCCTCGAATCACGCCTGCCGCGGGGGCGATCAATTGAGCAACAATGCCCTGCTTCCGAAGAGCCTTTAGATCTTCATTCGCAACAAGATGCTCGGCCATAGAAATTTGCGGACTGACTTGTCCATTCCAATACCGAGCCGTCCCGGCCAGTGGATCACCAGAAACGGATTGCTCTGCATACGCGTCGATGAAGCCGGGATAAATCGTCTTGCTGGCCATCGAAATGACCTGGGCATCGGCAGGAGCTGCAACATCGCCGACGGATTCGATCTTGCCGCCGCGAACGACGATCGTGGCTTTCTCCAGCGTCACGTCGGGACTCACGACAACTCGTGCATCAGTCAACGCGAAGACGGCGGGAGGATTACTCCGAAGTGCTTCCTGAGGTGTCGAGGTTTGATCGGCGGAGAGCTCCGAACGTATGTTGGCCGTTGTAAACAGACCGGCGATGCAGGCCAGAACCAGTAATGCACGTTTCATCAACCACCGTCCCGCTGAGAACAATTCCCCATGCCAGCTCTTCATATCGCAAACTGCTTTTACCAGAAGCTTGCGAAAATACTCGGGTATCCGTGGAGCCAGCGAAGTTCGATTTATCAAGCTAACGCGACAACATGCTAGCGTCACGGAAATGGCATGCAAAAGCAGGCAGAACGCAAATTCTGGGACAAACAGCCAGAATAGGCGGTTCAGAATCCAGCAGAGTCATTCAAGCGTGAACAAGCGGGCAGGGTACTCAAACACATAGTGGTCCATTGAAATATCTGTCGCAACCCGTGGCAAAACTGCTCTGGATGCAAAACTGACAAGCGTTGTAACATCTGCAGAATCTGCCGGAGTTCCTTCCCGGGAATTGCGGCGGCCCCGTAAGGAAATGGATATTTGTAAGTCACTGCGATGAATGGCTTTAGATCGTATTCCAAAACAGATATCGATTGAGACTTCTCACGCTGGATCGGCATTTGCTGCCGGTCAGGATTGAAGAATCAGACGATGCGGCAAACGGACTTGCTGCACCCAATTGAACGCAAACAGAGATCCAAATAATGAGCAGGGACGCTCGCACTTTGCGATACATCGCCGTTGTGGCCATGCTGGCGGGACTCAGCCAGAGCCTTCAGGCCGCTACGTACCAAACCGTCAACTTTGCAGTGACGTCAGATCGTCCGGAAGTCGCGGAGCAGGTTGGCAAAGCCGCGGAGCTCTATCGCCGTCAACTGGCCGTTTTCTGGCTCGGCAAACCACTGCCGAACTGGAGTCGCCCTTGCCGAATCTCAGTCCGAGAAGGCGCGTTGGGGGCCGGTGGCCAGACAACATTTCAGTTTGTGCGTGGCGAGGTCCTGAACTGGCGAATGCAGGTCCAGGGAACTCTGGAACGCATTCTGGATTCGGTACTTCCGCACGAAATTAATCACACGATTTTTGCCTGCCACTTTCGTCGTCCGTTACCGCGTTGGGCAGACGAAGGGGCGGCGACACTGTTTGAGCATCGTTCCGAGCAACTGAAGCAGCTAGCCTTGCTGAATGAAGTCATTCGCAACAAGAACGAAATCATCTCACTACGTGACCTGCTGTCCATGAAGGAGTATCCACAGGGACAGCGACCGATGTTGACGCTTTACGCTCAGGGATACGCACTAGCCGACTTTCTTGTGCAGCAAAAGGGACGGCACGCTTATCTCAAGTTTATCGCAGACGGGGAACGAGGAACCTGGGAAGAAGCGATTCGCGCGAACTTTGATCACGCTGGTATTGAGTCGCTCGAGAAGAACTGGCGCGGCTGGGTACTGGCTGGCATGCCCAAATTGACGCTACCCAGAGAACAAATGTTAGCAGCGAATGAGAGCGATGCGGACTCGAAGGCCCAGGCGGCGTCTCGACCAGAACTCCCCGTGTCAAAAGGATCAAAACCATCCGCGAGACCTCGACGTGTACCAGCCGGAGAAATCATTCGCTCCCAAAGCCCCGATACGGAAGAATTCGCAGGAGCT
>CAIJTV010000840.1:0-1872 GCA_903823635.1 uncultured Planctomycetaceae bacterium | reverse complement strand
AGGCTCGTACACATCAGCCTGTGGCAAAAGAATCCACGAACGTGGATGAGCGCCGCCATAGGTCAGTGTCCCGTCCCGTAGCGCACCCTGAATGGGGTTCAACAAGTCTGTTTTGTGTCGCCCTTTCAGGGCAAACTGTGGTGAGGGAGATGCAACCTGAGGCGTTGCCTCAGGCTGATCTGTCAGGGCCAGTTGGCCCGAATCGCAAAGGCCCCTTTTTGAGGTGAGGATCCATGCGACTCTCCAATTTTTTAGCCTTTCCGCGAACGACATCAGTTCGCGGAATTTGGAGCTTCTAACCTGCGGCTTTTATTTCGCGCAGAACCCAATTTCTCACCCAGGATACCGTGGCTGCGTAGACAAATCTCGTCCATCCACCCAATGAATTACTCCAGTTAACGCCCGTCCCCTTACGCGCAAAAAGCCATGCGAAATTCTGCGAGACAACTAGCTGCAACTGGACAAGGCGTTACACTCCGATCGTTCAAAGAGTGGACCGTTGATGATTGTTGAGCCCTTGGGGCGTGTGCGTGGTGGCAAATGCACATATGTTTTTAACGATTGCGATTTTGTGATGAACTGAGCGAAATCCACTTTGAGAACAACGCACGCAAGTTTTACTTGTCTGCTTCCTGAGGGTTTTGAAAACCTAACCCTGAATCTACTTCACCTTAGTACTGAGAAACCCGATGCGCTTGCTGACTTGTTTTTTAATCGTCCTTTGCCTGACTGTTTCCTTGCCCATTGCGAAATCGCAGGAGAAAATTAGTGACGCAAACCTTCTGGTAGAATTGACGGCACTGGAAAAAGCGAGTTGGGAAGCCGCTGTTAAGGGTGATAAAGAGTTTTTTCGGACATATTTGGCAGCCGATTCAAAGTGGTTTCTGGCCGATGGTTCTGTGGTGGACCGTGATCAAGTGTTAATGAACAATGATGACTTCAAATTGAACAGCTTTAAGATGAGCGAGACTTCAATCCTTCGCGTCTCAGATAACGCAGCGATGATTATGTACCGTGTGTCTTATCAGGGTACTCATAAGAATCAGAAAGAAGCCTACGCAGATATCGAATCGTCCTCACTCTATGTTTCCCGCGACGGGAAATGGTTGGAGATCTTCTACCAGGAAACTCCCAATGTCGGGTTTTCGCATGGTACTGCAGAAGAAGCCAAACAGATGGTTGCCAAAGCAATTGCGTTGTTCAATAAGGAAGGTGTATCGGCTTTTGAAAAGATAAGTACCGGTAAAGACGGTCTGCGAGATCGAGATCTGTATGTATTCGCTATGGAAGTTGGGCCCGAAGCAAAGGTGACAGCGTATGGCGGGTCCAAACTTGTCAAAAACCCAGTCGGCACGTTGGCCATGGATGTAAAAAGTCCAGACGGCGATCCGATCGGAAAATGGGTGCAGGAACGGGCGACCGAACAGGGAGCCTGGATCGACTATAGCTATATCGACCCGGTTACATCGAAGTTAGAGCACAAGCTCACATGGATCGTGCGTAACGGAAAACACATCTTTGGCTGCGGGATCTATACTCCGTCAAAATAATGCGGCACTGGCTAACCCAGGTTAATGCAGAGGTGCGGAAGTTGTGTCGTAACCGTTCACAGACTGGTCTTCGATAAGAATGACGAATTGATCGAATTTCGTAGATGAGTGACGGGGCGATCATCAAACCAGAGTGCATCCCGCAGGAGTCGTGGGACCAGAATGGTCCTGCGGCTCCAGCGTGTTTTGTGATGTTGGTCGAACGGTTGGAGAAGCAGCAACGACTGCTGTCAATGTGATACGCATTCGGCCGCTGATCCCGACGGATCAATGCGACAGCGTGAAACACGATAAGGCTTTGATCTGTCCTGTCCTGTCCTGT
>CAIJTV010000839.1:0-5085 GCA_903823635.1 uncultured Planctomycetaceae bacterium | reverse complement strand
AGAACTGCCCTCGGAAATGGTGGATCAGTATTCCGGGCCTCCTCGCCTTGAGCTGTTGCGTGATTCTGCCGTCGGGCGTTTGGGCTCAGGATGCGTCAACACAAACAGACGCTTCTCCAGCGGAAGTTTCTCTACAGGAACCTTCGCAGCCTGAACCTTCGCAGCATCTGATTCTCGTCATCGGTGCGCCGGGGACGGAAGAGTATGCCACGAACTTTCGAACATGGGCCGGACGATGGGAAGAGGCGGCTCAGCGCGCTGGCATCTCATGCACGGTGATCGGAAAGAGCAGCTCAGAGAATGCTGACACAGCCACTCCGGAAGGCACTACAGAACCAACCGCGGTTCCGTCTGTCACGCCAGTAAATGCACCCGCGATTACGCCGGAAGAGGCAGATGCTGCGATGCTGGTGAAGGCGATCGAAGCGCAAGGCAGTGCGAAGTCGTCGGAACCACTCTGGGTCGTCTATCTGGGGCACGGAACTTTCGATGGCCGAACAGCCAGTTGGAATCTGCATGGCCCGGATATCACTGCGGAACAGTTAGCCACTGCGGGACAAAAGCTGCAGCGTCCGCTAGCGATGGTGGTGTGTTCGTCCTGTGCCGCGCCGTTTATCAATGCTTTGTCGGCACCCGATCGGATCGTTGTCACTGCGACGAAGGACGGAAATCAGATTCAGTACAGTCGATTTGGTGATGCCATGTCAACGGCCATCAGTACGCTGGAAGCAGATATCAATCGAGACGGACAAACGTCTCTGCTGGAAGCGTGGCTGTTTGCATCGCGACGCACGGCCGAGTTCTACAAGACCGAAGGACGGCTCGCGACAGAACATTCGCTGCTGGACGACAACGGCGATGGCAAAGGCGTGCGATCAGAACTTTATGTCGGTGATCGCATCGTCGATAACGCAGAGAATCCTGACGTTATTGATGGCCGTAATGCCGCCCGCTGGCACTTTATCCGCAGCGACGAAGAACGCCGACTCAGTCCTGAACAGCGTGAGAAACGAGATGCATTGGAAGGCCAGCTTGAGGATCTGCGAAAACTGAAAAGCAGCCTGCCGGAAGATGAGTATCTGACGCTACTGGAAAACATTGCCGTCAAGTTGTCCGAGATCTACGAAGCCGCGGGCAAATAATGGCGTCATAACTTGTCGCCTCGTAATGCACGATTGAACCATGGTCAATGTGCAGGGCGTGTGACCAGGAAAACGCAAGAACACCCCGTCGCCCGGGCGCGAGTCAATCGATCTGACCGGTCAGCACTCGATCAGCAGCCGCCTGGCCGCTGGCAATACTGTCCGGAATGCCGACCCCATGATACGCGCTGCCAGCCAGTTGCAGGCCGGGGATCCTGGCCTGAGCAGACTCGATCTCCGCGACCAGCTCCAGATGTCCGACATGATACTGTGGCATCGCGTTGTTATACCGGACAACTTCGCTGAACATCGGATCGGTCGACATTCCAAAGATGTCTTTGAGTTCCGAGTTCACAGTAGCAACCATCGCGTCATCATCCATCTGCAGCAGCTCCGGCTGCATCGCTCCGCCCACAAACGTGCGAAGCAGAATATGTCCTTCCGGCGCGCGATTCAGAAACTTGCGACTGGAGAAACTGACGGCCAGAATCTTACGATTTTCGATCGCTGGAATGACAAGCCCAAACGCATCCATCGGATTTCGAAAATCAGACAGTTTGTGTCCGCTGACGACAATCGCACTGCTGGCGTATTCAATTCTCTTCAGCAGTGTCACTAAATCCTGAAAGCTTTGGTCAGGCAGCAACCGAGCTGCGGCATGAGTTGGCAACGTCATAATGACCGCGTCGAATTCTTCCGAGACGGTGCTTCCTGCTGTCGCCACATTCCATTTCGCGCGTTGCTGATTGGGAGGAGCGATTTCCGTAATGGTGCAGCCTGTTCGGAATTTCACTCGACCTGTTTTTTGCAGCCACGCTTCCAGGCTTCCAATGAGACTGCTGAGCCCATTGTCGGCCGAGACGAACAGACCGTACCTGGCTCCACTCCCTGGACTTCCTTCACCAGGACCGGCCGATTTCTGCTGAGCCAATGTCGCGCGAATCACGCTGCCATGGCTTTGCTCCATATCAAGAAAGCGGGGCATCGTAGCCTTCAGGCTAAGCTTCTCCGGATCGGAGGTATAGATACCGCCGACAAGCGGCTGAACCAATCGATCCAGGGCCTGGCGACCAAAGCGACGTCGTACAAAACTGGCCAGACTCTCATCGTCAGCATCAGCTTTGCGGCCCAAGAATGCCTCGGCCAGCAGTCGCAGCTTTCCCCCCAAGGACAAAACAGGTGTTGTCATAATGGCCCACGGCTTGGCAGGCGCCATCAGCATGAAGCCGTCAGGCACGGCCATCGGCTGACCATTTCGCAAAACCAGTGATCGCCGATAGCCAGCATCAGTTGGAATCAAGTGCTCGGTGAAACCAATCTCCTGACATAACCGCAGACCGGCCGGTTTATTCGTGATGAATGAGTCCGGGCCGAGTTCAATCAAGAACCCATCAGCTTCTTCCGTGCGAATGATTCCGCCCAGCCGACGCGAAGATTCAAATAGCGTCACCTGCATAGTATCGGATTTTGAAACGAGTCGCTGAGCGGCTGCCAGTCCGGTGATCCCGCCACCAATAACTGCCACTCGCATGGGTCGACTCGCATCAGAATCAGACACTGTCGCGGTCACTGCTTCGCTCCCAGCTCATGCACGTATTCCACGACCGCCTTGACGTGATCCGGATTCATATCCGGCATCACACCATGTCCGAGGTTGAAGATGTGCCCAGGACGACCACCCGCCGATTTCAGCACATCGGCGACACGCTGCTTCAGGACTGGCAGATCGGCGTAAATTGAGACAGGGTCCATGTTCCCCTGAATGGCGACGTCGTAGCCGAATGTCTTCCATGCATCTTCCAGCTGACAACGCCAGTCAAGCCCCATGACCTGGCCACCAGCTTCACGCTGTAATGGATGCAGTGAAGGATTGCCGTTCAGAAAGTTAATCACCGGAGCGAACGGTTCAACCTGTTGAATTAGACGCTTCGTATGAGGCAGCACATAGCGCCGATAATCGGACGGCGACAAACAACCGGCCCAACTATCGAAGACCTGCACGCACTGACAACCGGACGCAATCTGCTGCTGCAGATAAAGGCTGACCGTGTCAACAAGGCGACTCATCAGCACGTTCCACGCGCTTTCGTCGTTGTACATCAAAGACTTGGTACGCACGTAGTTTTTGGAGCCACCGCCTTCGATACAATACGAAGCCAGAGTAAACGGCGCGCCGGCGAATCCCAGCAAAGGAATGTCATTCGGGAGCGCTCGCCGAATCATGCGAATCGCCTGAAAGACATAGTCCACGCTGTCCATTGCATCCAGTGCGCGAACACGATCCACATCTCGCCCGGTATGAATCGGATTGTGAATGACCGGACCTTCGCCCTTCTGGTATTCCAGATTCAGGCCCATCGGTTCCAGAATCGGCAGCAGATCGGCAAACAGAATCGCCGCGTCAACTCCCAGAACCTGCCGCGCGGAGATGGTGACTTCACAGGCCAGTTCCGGAGTCTTGCATAACTCCATGAACGTGACTTTGCTGCGAACGGCCATGTATTCCGGCAGGTAGCGTCCCGCCTGACGCATGATCCACACAGGAGTCGTGTCGGTCACTTCGCGCCGCACGGCTTTCATGAAGCGACTGTTATAAAGAGCGTCAGACATCGAAGATTATTGCATCAAGAGGAAGGAAGTGGTTCTGGATTCACGAAGCTTTGCCGAGATCCAGATCCACAAAGAAATCCGCCACTGGGCTCGAAAAGCCCGGCAGCACACCGCCGCCGTCAATCGTATCTTTTTCGTGATACACAACCGCCGCGGCGGGCGAGGTATACACAGTCACGGAACGATTGTCACAGTCCACTATCCAAATCAATTGTGTTCCCGAATGAAAGTATTCTATACGCTTGCGGGACATTTCCGCTTTCGTATTGCCGGGGCTTAGCACTTCGACGACCAATTCCGGGGCGAGCGGCGGAAATGCGTCTGTCGGAAATCGTCCCTGGGGTAACTGTTTGAGAGAGACAAAGGCCACGTCTGGAGCACGAACCACATTGGCCAGAAGCTGAAACATTCCATCAGCTCCGGAAATAAGGCCCAATCGCCGTGTCGATACAAACTGACGAAGAATCGAGAGAATTGCCGCCGCCACAACAGAAGATCCGAATCCCACGGCTTTCTCCACCAACGTCTGATCAATCAGCTCACACAACGTCGTTCCCTCAGCATTTGCGACTTCCAGATCATCGATCGAAGCCGTGCCGGGGGCCGGAGAAAGTCGCAGCCGTTGCGCGGAAATGTTCCCCAGATCTTCAAGACGTTCAGCCAGTGACGGACTGAGCACTGTGGGACCGAGCAGAATGGGACTGAGAATTGTGTTGACCATGTTGCAACTCCTGAATCAGCAGCGTCGATGCACTCTTCAGGATTCTATCTGCGATTGTGCCCCGAGGGAATGTTCCTTCATTCGGCAAACGCATTTTCGACGCGTTGGCGGAATCTTAACGTCTGCAGAGAATCGGGCTCGTACATGGCTTCCACGCTCAATCCCATCTGAAACCAGCCCCCCGGCCGATCGGTCACATGGCGTGCCGTCACGACAAAGAATCGCCAGACATTCTCCGGATCGGCGACTGCCGCCAGAAACTTGCTGGCTGCCAGTTTCACAGGCATCAGGACGCCAATACCCTGCCGACGCATATCACACGTGGCGGCCGGTATCGCCTTCTGCAGGTCCGCATTCTCAGGACCTCGATTTTCCTCGAACGGTATCAGCCAAATTCCTATCGCCACATTCCGAGTGCAATCAGTTCGCCGACTGGGTCGCGATCCTGACTCGAATGGCATCTGGCCCAAATCAAACTGGGTCAGCAAACGCGACAGTGCCAGTCCGGCTTGCTGTCGTGGGTTCCTCTTCTGGAAGACTCCGCCAAGATTGCTGAGGACCGGAATGCGCTGGAACATGAGTTCGGCCTGAAAATGAAGATTGTGCCTTTCT
>CAIJTV010000838.1:0-2426 GCA_903823635.1 uncultured Planctomycetaceae bacterium | reverse complement strand
TGCTCTGGAACCCGGCCACGGCAAGACCGCGATGTTCGTCTATCTGCTGGACGGAAAACGGAGCTTCTGGCATCCTGTCGTCATGGGATTATCAACCGCATTTTCTCACTCCGTCTCGCTGTTTGCCATCGCCTTTGGCGTCCACATTGCCCATCACCTCATTGCTGGTGATCATCATCATGAGGAGCAGGTGTCCAGTGTGCTCCAGTGGATTAGTGCGTTGCTGGTGGTCGCTGTGGGAGGATTCCTTCTCGTGCAGGCAATTCGAGGCCGCAAGGTGCAATGTTGCGGTCATCATCATGATGGAGAATGCTCTGATCATTCTCACAGCCATGCTGACAACCATTCCCACAATCACGCAACCTTCTCGATTGAGCCTCAGCTCGTGCAACTGGGAGGAATCTCGTCTGGCAACTCTGTGGCTGTGAACACCACCGATTCCTCTGCTGCAGTTGTGCCGATTGGTTCCACGGAAGTCGAAACCGTTCAATCCAGGCGATTGCGTTCCAGCTATCGCACGACAGCAATTCTGGGACTGGCGGTCGGACTTCTTCCATGTCCAACCGCCATGGCCGCCTACTTCACAGGGCTGTCCTCGGGATCTCCCGGCGCGACGTATTTGATTATTGGGCTGTTTGCCGCAGGAATCGCCAGCTCACTGTCCGTGGTCGGAATTCTGTTGCAGTACTTCGGCGAAAAATTCGGACGCCGCTCAGAACGACTCATAAACCTGCCGTGGAACTACATGCGATCAGGATTGATTCTGGGCATTGGTTTGATTTACCTGGTTCGACTGATCACCGATTCCGCAGCGTAGTTTATGCTTTTCCCTGTATTGATTCTTAGCTCAGCAGATGTCGCAATTGTCGAGGTACTTCCTGAGTGTCCCCGATTGCTTCGATCTGCAACTGATCACCAACAGAGCAACTAACTTCTCCGGCAGCTGTTTCCAGCACATACGCGACAGAAAGATCGCCCGCCAGCATTCGCCATGGTCGGACGCTGGGGTAACACTCAACGACAACGCCGTCGCGATTGAGCATCACAATATCAATTGCAAATCGCATCCAATGTGTATGGATCGAACGACATGGCGCAATCAATAAGCCCTCTTCCGTTGGCATTGATTTACGAAATTGAAGGCCTCGAAATCTTGTCCAGAAGGTTGCAGCAAACGCAAGTCGTTCCACAACAGTGATGCCGGTCGAAAGATTGATCAGGCGCGGGTCTGCCATCTTAAATGTCCCGCACCTGAATGAACGCTTCCGCCATCTTAAACAGCTGCACAAAAGCCGGGCCGAGAGTCCAGACGAACAAGCCCGGCAGAAAACAAACGACCAGCGGAATGACGCGCTTGGTTGGCAATGCATTCGCAAACGCAATCGCTCGTTCACGACGACGAGCTCTCACGTCATCCGCCTGCAAACGAAGTACTCGCGCGATTCCCATGCCGAGTTGCTCCGCCTGGACCATCGCTGAGGTAAAGACGGATATCGACGGCACATCCAGACGCGCAGAAAACCGACGCAGGCTTTCTGTGCGTGGTCGCCCGGCAAGCAGGTCGGATTGGAAATTTCGAAATTCTTCCGCCAGTGGTCGGCCGGCAAGACGAGTCTTCAGGATTCGGGCCAATGCCGCGTCAAAACCCAGACCGGCTTCACTCAATGTCGAAAGCAATTCCAGAGCCAGCGGCAGATCCTGTTCGACCAAATCGACTCGCTCACGTCGCGATTTGCGGACGATCAGCCAGGGAACACAGGACAGCATGATCATTAACATCCACGGGGCAACCCAGACCACAGGCAGGAAGGTTTCACCAACGCCGCCGGGTACCAGGACCACGGTTCGTTCCATTTGAGCCTGAAGGCCGGATATCTGCATTCCCAGCGCAATCGAAAGCCCGGTCAGGATGCAACAACCCGTGGTGACAATGAACACCACGTCCGCTCGCGGTTGTCGATAGCCAGCAAGAAATAACCACCGAGCCAGCCACCAGCGGGATTCACGCGACGCCTCTGCAGCGGCCTCGTCCCCTGCAATTTGCTCCCGAGACCGCGACAGTTCGGCCCATCGCTGCGAGGTTCTGGAACGCAACATCAGCCAGCGTGCAGCAAGAATGGCGGCTACGAAAATTCCGCCCGCAAAGCATGTGATAATCAGGATCTGAATTCGTGTCATCAGAATTTTGCCTTGCTGATAATATTCATCCAGACGATTCCCACCGCCTGCAGGATCACCGATCCGGCGACGAACCAGCTTCCCACGGACGATGTCACAAACTCTTCCATCTGATCTCGTCCGTTATTCCAAACGATGACAGCAATGAAATAGGTGAGTCCGATCAATGCGATCGTTGAAAACTGTGACTGAGCTGTGTTGGAGCGAATTTTTCGCGAAATTTCTATTCGATCCCGAATTGTCCGACC
>CAIJTV010000837.1:0-1715 GCA_903823635.1 uncultured Planctomycetaceae bacterium | reverse complement strand
CCACCGATTTATCGGTGGGCTTTTTTCGTTGGCATTTCAAAGACGAGGGCGTTCCGAAGACTGGTCGAGTTTCCAGCCCAGCCCTGCTAATCGGCCGGAACACAATCTCCGTGAGTGTTGTGGCTGCCTATTCGCTTGTGACACCGGCTGAGTCTTCTGTTGATACGATCCGGATATTACTTCGGGACGCCTCCTAAGGATCTGAATCGCGCCTTGAACACAACCTGTTTCCTCTTTGGGAATCAACTCATGGGAATCAACTCAACTGAACTGAAGGCCATCTTGAGGTTGGTGTTGCTTTAACAAACACCAGGAAGCTAATCCAATTCATCGCCCTGAATTAATTTCACGGAGCGGAGTGCGCAGGACAGACATCATAGACAAGAACTAAAAATTCGGTCCCGAGGATGCCGGGAGTGGATTATTCAGCCGGGCTGCTTTTCGTCCTGGGGCGACCGTAACTTCATTCGATGTCGGTTCTGACTCAGTGGCATGTACGCAGGAACTGAAACGTCGGTAAGGAGCGGCCGGTGAAATTGAATGGCGAATGGACCGGGGCCGGCATTCACCAATCACTCGCCAAACGCTGAAAAAAAGATAAAGTCAGGGGCGAATAAGACTGGCTGAAAGCTTGCCGTTGGACAAGCAGGGAAAGCCAGCTGAGCAAAACCGGAATGCACCCGGTTGGCTCTCTTTATGGGAATGAAATTGACTTCGACGGCAAAGCATTACGTTTCGAGAGATTATTCATGTTTGAGTATGGCGATTTCCAGCATCAGTCCAAACGAGATGTCATCGACAAATCGATCCGTTTCTGGAATCCCGAGAAGACGATGTTCTGGCAAAAAGTCGGCGTTGATCTGGTCATCGACAAACGTGAGGGTTACCTCCTTTATGACATGTCGGGCCACCGGTTGATCGATTTGCACCTGAATGGTGGCACCTATAATTTTGGCCATCGTCATCCTGAATTGGTGGAAACACTCAAAACAGCACTTGATCATTTTGACATGGGCAACCATTGGTTTCCTTCCATAGCGCGCGCAGCACTAGCAGAATCTTTGATCGGAATATCGCCCGGTATGAAGTACGCCGTGTTTGGAGCAGGCGGTGCCGAAGCGGTCGAGATTGCTTTAAAAAGTGCGCGTTACGCCACCAAACGCCGCAAGATCGTTTCGATCATCAATGGATATCACGGCCATTCTGGACTTTCCGTTGCCACAGGCAGTGCTCGATTCAGCAGAATTTTCCTGAGTGACCAGCCTGAGATGTTTGTACAGGTTCCATTCAACGACACCGATGCTCTGGCAACAGCCTTGCAGGGGAATGACGTTGCGGGACTGATTATCGAAACCATTCCGGCGACTTACGGCTTTCCTATGCCGCAGCCAGGTTACCTCGATGCCTGCCGAGAACTCACACGTAAACATGGTACCATGTACGTGGCCGATGAAGTGCAAACAGGCCTGATGCGTACTGGTTCCATGTGGGGCTGGCAAACTTATGGTATTCAGCCAGACATCATGGTGACGGCAAAAGGGTTATCAGGCGGGCTTTACCCGATCAGCGCATGCCTGGTGAACGAGCAGGCGGGGCAGTGGCTGCAGGAAGACGGTGCAGCACACATCAGCACAACCGGCGGAGCGGAGCTTGGCTGCATCGTAGCGCACAAGGTTATTGAGATGCTGTTGCGACCTCAAGTTGCTGAAAATGTT
>CAIJTV010000836.1:0-3405 GCA_903823635.1 uncultured Planctomycetaceae bacterium | reverse complement strand
CCTCAGCGAACCGACAAAGACAAACGACAGATCAACACGTCAACAACCGCCGTTGATTCAGACGGTCAACCGGATTCAACACGGGTACGAGTTTGGCATCGAGGAAAAATCACGGTTGCTTCGGAGGAGTCGCTGCAAACGAAGAAGGACAGTCGACCGGGAGCAGAGCTTGATCGCTTGTTGGAAGCTCACCGTGCAGCTCAACGAACGACGACCGTCGATAAATCCGCGTTCCTGACGGGTTTGACAGACGAAGAGACTGCCTCGCCGGAACGCGACGAGGCTGACTCGAAGACAACTCCCGAAGACAGTGCCCCGGCGAGTGAAACGCAGGAAAAAGCGTCCGATGATGCAGCCCCGGGGGCAAAATCTGAGCCGCGAATCAGTCGTGAACTGATTGAAAAACTGCGAAAACAGCTCGATGCTGCACCGAAAGAAGAGACTGAACCCGAGGCTGAAATGCTCGATGCTCAGCCCAAATCGGCACCAGCCGTCGAAGATGGCTCCCCGGTTAAAATTTCCGTGACTCCCGATGGCAAGCTGATTGTCAGCAGCAAGGATCCGCAGGCGTTGGCGGAGATGGAAGATTTGATCTCGCAGGTCGTCGCACCTCGCCGCAGTTTTAAAGTGTTTCGACTGGAGTACGCGACACCGTCGTGGGTGACTCTCAATCTGAAAGACTTCTTTAAGACCGACGAAGAAACGAAGAGCACTCTGGAATACAGCCCATACTGGGGCATTATGCCATCAGAGAAGAAGGTCAAAGGCAATCGGACATTGTCAAAGCGTCGTCAGCCGCAGTTCATATCCGACAACTTCACCAGCACGATTCTGGTGCGCGACGCTGACGCGAAGCAACTGCAGACAATTGAAGATTTGATTAAGATCTATGATGTGCCGGAACCGTCGGATAGTCGATCGATGCGAGTCACCACGATTTTCCGTCTCGAACATGCCAGGGCTACGTCAGTCGCAGCGGCCGTCAAAGATGTCTTTCGCGATCTGCTCAGCTCCAACGATAAAGCACTCGAGAAGGACGATAAAGGCGGACAGCGTCAGGGCAGCGGAGGACTGGTTACGTTTCTGCCCGGTGGCGGGAAAAAAGATGGCGAAGACGAGGAGGAGCCAATTCGCTTTAAAGGTCTTCTGTCGATCGGCATTGACGACTCATCCAACACGTTGATCGTGTCTTCGGCCGGAACTCTGATGGACACCATCTCAGAGATGATCGAATCTCTGGACAAGGCGGCCGATTCTTCGTCAGTGGTTCAGGTGATCAAGGTCGACAAAAGCGTTGACCTCAGCCTGATTCAGGAACGGCTCAAGGAACTGATGAAAACGGCACCGCCTCAACCGGGACAACAAACAGGAGTGCCAATGCCGGGCCAGCCAATGCCAGGGCAACCTGGATTTCCAGGCGCTGAAGCAGCAGTGCAGGAAGCGAACTAGTTTTTATACTCCGAGTGTTGTGTCTTGAAAGTAGCTGGATTCGTGAGAATTCACGATGCGTTCTTCACATGCGTTATACGGTGGCGCCCCGAATTCTCACGAATCCAGCCACAGAGAAACATTTCATTCCGACTCTCGCAATGGTTAACGGCAAGTCGCAGGCGTCGTCGCTGCATTTCGCCTACGCCTACGGCTCGCCGTTAAACGAATGTCGTCGCTTCCGGCCTGCGGCCTTTATGCCAGCATCCCCCAGGCAGTCCTGCAAAATGCCGCTAATTCGATGCAAATCCAGGACTGTTCACGGCCAGTTCCCAGGAACGATTGGCGCTTTCGGGCGAGGGCGTTACCATTTTGGCCCTTGTCTCTTTCTGTCACTAGTCACATCAAAAACACGGCATTTCCATGATTAAACTCGGTATCAACGGATTCGGACGCATCGGACGAATGGTCTTCCGCGCTGCGATCCAGAACTTTTCTCAGGACATCGAAGTCGTCGGTATCAACGACCTGCTCGAGCCAGAATACCTGGCTTACATGTTGAAGTTTGACTCTGTCCACGGTCGCTTCAAAGGTGAAGTGTCCACCGAAGGCACAAATCTGATCGTCAACGGCAAGAAGATTCGTCTGACAGCGGTCAAAGATCCATCCACACTGAAGTGGGACGAAGTTGGCGCGGACATCGTTGTTGAATCAACCGGCCTGTTCCTTGATGAAGCCACTGCGAAGGCTCACCTGGCCGCTGGTGCGAAGAAGGTCATCATGTCAGCTCCGTCCAAGGACGACACTCCGATGTTCGTCTACGGCGTTAACGACAAGTCTTACGCAGGTCAGGCGATCATCTCCAACGCAAGCTGCACGACCAACTGTCTGGCACCACTCGCGAAGGTCATCAACGATTCGTTCGGCATCAAGCGCGGTCTGATGACCACTGTTCACGCTGCAACAGCGACACAGAAGACCGTTGACGGTCCAAGTGCCAAAGACTGGCGCGGCGGACGCGGCATTCTGGAAAACATCATTCCTTCATCCACCGGTGCTGCCAAGGCCGTGGGCAAGGTGATTCCAGAGCTGAACAAGAAGCTGACCGGGATGGCGTTCCGAGTTCCAACTTCAGACGTGTCTGTTGTGGACCTGACTGTGGAACTGAACAAGTCAGCCACCTACGAAGAAATCTGTGCGGCTGTTAAGGCTGCTGCTGATGGCCCGATGAAGGGCGTTCTGGCTTACACGACTGACAAAGTTGTGTCGACAGACTTCGTTGGCGAGAGCTGCACCAGCGTGTTCGATGCCGAAGCCGGCATTGCACTCGACGGAACCTTCGTGAAGCTCGTTTCATGGTACGACAACGAGTGGGGTTACTCCAACAAGGTTCTGGAAATGGCCCGCGTTATCGCGAAGAAGTAGATTTCACACCTGGTGATTTCATGAATCAAAACAGCCCTGCGGTGAATTCCTCAGGGCTGTTTTCTTTGGGACAACGCGAATGGATCCACAATCCGGTCGACTGTCAAATGACAGAATGTTTGCAACGCAACAATCTCGAAGACATCTGCTGCAAAAGATGGGCGATGGATTCGGAGCCTTGGCTTTGGCGGCCATACTGCAGAAAAAATCTGCGGTCGCTGCAAATGAACAAGCACGGACATCGGTACGTGATCCTCATCATCCGGCCACAGCAACATCGGTCATTCAGATTTTCTGTCCGGGCGGTCTCAGCCATGTTGATACGTGGGATTATCGACCGCAATTGGAAAAGTCACACGGGACCGCGTTTGATGCAGAACTTGGCAAGCAGACTTTTGCCGGAGTGGCTGGCGAGTACGCTCGCAGCTTCTGGCGATTTCGCCAGCATGGTGAATCTGGGCGATGGCTCAGTGATCTGTTTCCGTTGATGGGCCAGCATGTCGATGACATGGCGTTTATCTATTCGATGCAGAACAAGTCGGCTCTGCATGG
>CAIJTV010000835.1:0-2358 GCA_903823635.1 uncultured Planctomycetaceae bacterium | reverse complement strand
TATTTCCACCACGTTCCCCATCGCCGAATGTTGTCGGCCGTCGGCCTGAACACTCTTCCAATCGCCGACACTTCCGTATGCCCGTCAGCTAAAACTCCGCCGATGGATCCGGTCCAGGCGGCCATGCCAAAACCCTTGTCTCGACACCAATTTGAAATGGCCAGATTTCCAAGTCCACCCGAACCGGCCGTTGCCGCGAAAACTCCCAACAACGCCCAGTCCATATTCGGTGGCAATTGTCCGGGAGTGATAAAACCTTTGGCCGTGCGAATCCAGATTTCCAGCGGAACAAACAGCACATTGACCGTTGTCAGGAAGACAAAGATAAAAATGATCATGGCCCACGAAAGCTTCTCGAGCACTCGTTCAATCGACTTGCCGGACAGCAGCAGAACGATTGTTAATGCAAGAACTCCATAAGCGATCCACATCACTGTGCTGCCATCGCTGCCGTTGGAGTTTGGCATCTTATTCGAATACGCGGTGAACAAGACGTTCGCACATCCCAACGCCAATGCGGGAGTCGCCAGTTGGATAATGCCGATCAGAATATAAAACGCGCCCCAGAACTTTGAGCCGGGATTGAGTCGCATAATTCCGGTGAGTACTGGTTCTCCGGTGTAGAGCGTGTATCGCACCGCTTCCAGATTGAAAATCATCTGGAGAAAAATCCCGGCCGTGGCGACCCACAGGATCTCTGTTCCATACCGAACGGTCGTCAGAGGCCCCACGATCCATTCGCCACCACCGATGGAACCCGCCAGCAGGATCGCTCCGGGACCGATGGTTCGAAAGATATTGCGAATCGTAAACGGCAATGGCTCCGGAAGATCACCGGTTCCCCAGTTGGGAAGGCATCCATGATCTCGCGGTTCCGGCGCGTGTGCGGCCAATAAGTCCTGAGCGGCCATTGGGCCTGTTGAGTTCGAAGCCGCTTCAGCCATAAAACAACACCTCGCCGGTCAATATCAGCAGCGCAGAACCAACCCGTGTTTGAATCTGCATCATCATGCTTTACGGGTCAGATCGCGTTCGAAATTTAGATTATCCGGGAGAGCTTATCGTTCTTTCCCCGGAAGACCAGCGGCAGGCAATTGTTCTCCGCTGGCGGGTTGTTGATTTGTTTCGTAGCACCAACTTCAGTTGGCAACGTTGCTGTGGTTCACGACGGAATGCAGCCTGAAGCCAGCACTAGAAGCTGAACGGCGTTTGAATCAATAATCGGGCGATGCATGCTGAACCGCTATAGGACGTCGAAAACTTCACCTGCGAACATGTCTGCGATGACGTCGTCGACGGCTCGGAAGAACCAGTCTGTCCCGGTTGCGCCCACCAGGACATCATCCTCGCCCGCATCCTTCAGCACGTTGATTTTCGCTGTCAATGAAGCTGTCGGACTGCCAACACCAGCTCGCAGATTGGTGATGCGAGCTTCATACGTGTCGGTTGAGATCCATGCGGTCTGCAGAGTGCTCAGACTCGTCAGGCTGGTATCGCTCGTGGTGAGTCCGGCGATCAGAAGATCATCACCATCGCCGCCAATCAGAATATCCAGTCCGAGGCCACCGATCAGGATGTCGCGGCCACTGCCGGCTTCCAGAATATCGCCAGCTTCCATGCCGACCAGAATGTTATCGCCTTCACCGCCCGTCAGCCGGTTCGCGACAGCATTCCCCAGCAGCGTATCGCTGCCCGTGCCGCCCACTGCGTTTTCGAATGTGCTTGGAGAGCTAAGCATTAACGCAAGATGCGTATTCACCGACTGAATCGAAGTCGATCCGAGATCCAGTAAGACATCTGTGGACAAATAGGCGAAGTTCAGGGTGTCGACGCCTTCATTCGCATTCTCAATCACCTGATCGGCTTCGGGGCCGGAGGAAGGAACGAAAAAGTAGGTGTCGTTGTTGGCACCACCGAGCAGTACGTCGTTGCCAGTGGCACCGATGAGTTTGTCGTTTCCTTTACCGCCAGTCAGGGTGTTGTTCAGACGGTTGCCAAACAATGTGTCAGCACCGGAACCACCGATGATGTTATCGAAGACCCCAGCGGAGTTGAGCTTCAACGTGCGATCCGTATGAACCGACTGAACGAAAGACGATCCCAGATTCAGCAGCACGTTTGAACGCAGAAGTTCAAAGCTCAGTGTATCCGTGCCATCGTTGAACTTCTCGTTCACCCGGTCGGCTTCCTGACCAGAGGCAGGAGCAAAGATGTATGTGTCGTTGATGACCAACAGGAGCAGCGATTCGTTACACAACTTCACTGTCGCGATTTGTTTACGAAGGTTGCTACAAAAGAAAAATTAGACCTAGATATCTGTGAATTTCAATCGCCTGATGAAGCGATAGATTTTTGTCT
>CAIJTV010000834.1:0-8808 GCA_903823635.1 uncultured Planctomycetaceae bacterium | reverse complement strand
TTCGCGACTTTCAGGCGATTATCGGCCGCGAGGCTCGGGAGCAATGTCTGAATCAGATCGGTCGACTTCCTGACGAGGTCGTGGCCTGTGTTGGAGGTGGCTCGAACTCCGCAGGCATGTTCTATCCGTTTGTCGATGACAAAGCCGTGGCGTTGACGGGAGTTGAGGCGGGTGGTCGAGGCGGAAAGCCTGGCGATCATGCCAGCACGCTGACTCATGGCAAACCGGGAATCCTGCACGGCAGCTACAGCTACGTACTGCAGAACGATGACGGCCAGACTTCAGACGTGCATTCGATTTCTGCGGGCCTTGACTATCCGGGTGTTGGGCCGGAACACAGTTACTGGAAAGACTGTGGTCGAGTCAATTACGTTAACATACTGGACGACGAAGCGCTCGCTGCTTTCAGTACGATGGCTAAAACGGAAGGCATTCTCCCTGCGATTGAAACCTCACACGCCATTGCCTATGTCATGAAAGCGGCTGTGCAGCGAAGCAAGGATGACGTAATCGTGGTTTGTTTGTCCGGCCGCGGTGATAAAGATGTGAACGAAGTCGCTCGTCTGACAGGGCAGGAAATGTAAGCCGCTTTGTTATCGAATCACTGTAGTCGCACAATCACTGGTAGTTCTCCTCGTTCTGTCATCTGTTGACTGCAACCTGTTACTCTACGATCCGCAAACACTCCTTTTGACGCCTCAAGCCTTTAAACCGATGCGACTTTCTCAACTGTTTCAAGACCAGCAATTTGTCATGTCGATTGAGATCTTCCCTCCGAAGACGGCGGAAGGTGATGCGGCACTGAAGAAAAATCTCCAGACACTGATCGAGTACGATCCGGCGTTTGTGTCATGCACCTATGGAGCTGGCGGGTCCACTCAGGATCGTACTGAATTCTGGTGTCATGAGATTCAGCAGACATTTCATCGAACAGCAATGGCTCATTTCACATGTGTTGGAGCGACACGTGAGGAACTGAAAGATTGGTTGGATAAAGCAGCAGCCTCCGGCATTTGTAACATCATGGCTCTGCGAGGAGACCCGCCTGTCGGTCAGGAAGCGTTTAAGGCCGTTGAAGGTGGCCTTAAGAATGCGAATCAGCTTGTGGAATTGATCCGCGAGACTCACCCGGAAATGGGGATTGGTGTTGCCGGGTATCCCGAAAAGCACATAGAAGCCTCTGATCTGGAAGCCGACCTGCTGAACCTGAAACGCAAGGTCGATGCTGGTGCTGACGCCGTCTTCACACAGCTATTCTTTGTCAACGATAATTTCTTCACCTTCCGCGATCGATGTAACAAGCTTGGAATTCAGATCCCGATTGTGCCTGGTATCATGCCAATCACGGACTTCGCACGGATCAAGCGAATCACATCTATGTGTGGAACTGTGTTCCCGGCAGATCTGGCGGCAAAGCTTGAAGCTGTCCAGGATGATGCCTCAGCTCAGTTCGAAATTGGCGTGGAACACGCAATTCAGCAATGCAGGCAACTCATTGCTGAAGGCATTCCCGGCATTCATTTTTACGCGTTGAATAAGTCTGATGCGTGCCAAAGAATTCTGGATGCTCTTCAGTTTCCAGTCTCGAAGCGATAGACTTTCTCACAGTGTTGATTTAGGTCTGGCAGGAAGTATTCTGAAGGTTTTCGCTTTCGGCGATAGTGAATGAGAAGTCTGGTAACCAATAGATGGTTCTCTGGCCATTTGCCAAACGGGTGCGAGAGTAATGATCGTTTGATTATCTTGATAAGGGCAGGAGGCTCAGATGAATTCGCTCGATCAACTCAAGCGGCATACCATCATTGTTGCGGACACGGGTGACATTGATTCCATTGCTCGCAACAAGCCGCAGGACGCAACGACAAATCCGTCACTAATCGCGAAAGCGGCTCAGATGCCGCAGTACGCGGATCTGGTCAGGGAAGCAATTGCCACCGGCCGTCATGACATGGAGGGAAAATCAGGCCAAGCAGAACTCCATTTGCTGAATGCGATTCTTGACCGCCTGTCGGTAATTTTTGGCCTTCGAATCCTAAGAATCGTTCCCGGGCGAGTCTCAGTCGAAGTCGATGCGCGGCTGAGTTTCGATGAACATGCAACGGTTGAGAAAGGACGACACCTTATCAGCCTCTTCGAAGAACAGGGCATTCCGAAAGAACGGATCCTGATCAAGATCGCCAGTACATGGGAAGGCATTCGCGCGGCCGAGCGACTTGAGCAGGAAGGCATTCATTGCAACCTGACTCTACTGTTTGGCTTTGGCCAGGCGATTGCCTGCGCCGACGCGGGCGTCACGTTGATCAGCCCCTTTGTCGGCCGCATCCTCGACTGGTTCAAGAAAGCCAAAGGAGCCAGCAGTTATTCGATGGAAGATGATCCCGGTGTGCTTTCAGTTCATCGAATCTTCAACTACTACAAGCGACACGGTTATAGAACTCAAGTCATGGGAGCCAGTTTTCGATCGGCTGAGCAGGTCACCGCACTTTGTGGCTGTGATCTGCTGACTGTGGCGCCAGCTTTGCTGACGGAACTTTCCAGTTCTGAAGCAGAGGTTCCAAAACGACTGGACGCCGACGAAGCCAGAGCCATGAATATCGAACGCCTGGAGATCGATGAGCTTTCTTTTCGCTGGATGCTGAATCAGGATGCAATGGCCACAGAAAAGCTTGCTGAAGGCGTGCGAGGATTTGCAGACGATCTGGAATCCCTGAGCCGTTATATGGCAAATCTGTTGAACTCATAGCCCTGTTTTATGCCCGCAGCAAAAATTTGTTCGGAACAACAGGCAGTCATGTAAACTGCGAACCCCATGACACGCTATCGCAAGAAGCCCCCACAAGACCACCAACTTCAATAAATTATTCATTGTTCCCCGGAGTGAACTGAAGATGTCCATCGGACAGACATTACTGCAGCAGCTTGCCTGGCGTTATGCCACAAAAGTTTTTGATGCAACAAGAAAGATTTCTGCCGACGATTGGAAAACGCTGGAGACGGCGATGATCCACGCTCCCAGCAGTTTTGGACTTCAGCCATGGAAATTCGTAGTCGTGACGACACAGTCGGTCAAGGATCGACTCCCCGAGGCAGCCTGGGGCCAGAGTCAGCCGCGAGACTGTTCGCACTTTGTGGTTATTGCCGCCCTGAAAACGACTAATCCTGACTACGTCCAAAAGTTTATTGACACCAGCGCCACCGTTCAGGGCGTGCCTGTCTCGGCGTTGGACGGATACAAACAGGCGATCCTCGGAAAGACAACCGGGATGAAGAACGGTCACCTCGAATGGAACTCCAGGCAGTGTTACATCGCTCTGGGATTTCTTCTCGAGACCGCCGCAATGATGGGCATAGATGCATGCCCGATGGAAGGAATCGTTCGAGATAAAGTCGATGAACTGCTCGGACTTAGTGGTGGGGAATACACATCAACTGTCGCGTGTGCACTTGGCTATCGCTCAAACCAGGACAAGTATGCAGCGGCTCGCAAAGTCCGCTATTCTTCATCGGACGTGGTTCAGTATATTTAGAATCCAGCCCCTCTTCCGGAACACGTGGTTCCATTGACGCCGGGGAATCAGGATTCGAAGTAAAAACAATTTCGAAATGCTGGTCTTTCACATGGCGAATCCGAATGTCTGACAAATGGACATTTGAATCAGCCGTATCTTCTAGTTTAAGGAACTCGTTTTATGGCAAATCGCTTTTGGATAAAGGCGGCCTTACTCTTCACACTTGCGGCAGCCATCAGTGGTTCGCCAATTCCGGCGTTGTTACTCGCAGCAGATGAAGAAAAGAAGGAATCTGAAGAAGAAACTGACGGACCAATGCTGACCATCGGGTCGAAGGCTCCTTCGATTGATGTTGAACACTGGGTCAGCGATGGCAATGGAAAGTTCAAGCCTGTAACAGAATTTGAAGACGACAAAGTTTATGTGGTCGAATTTTGGGCAACGTGGTGCGGTCCCTGTATTGCCAGCATGCCGCATCTCGCAGAAACTCAAAATAAGTTCCTCGGCAAGGGCGTGCAGATTATCAGCATCAGCGACGAAGATCTGGAAACTGTCAACGAGTTTCTGGAGAGTCCTGTGCGAGGCGCCAAAAAGCCAGCCGTAGACGCAACAGAGGATGACAAGAAAGAAGAAGCGCCAAAGAAGAAGTCCGAAGCCGTTACGTATGGTGAACTCACGAGCGTCTACTGTCTGACGACTGACCCGGATGGATCTGTAAAGACAGACTATATGGAAGCTGCGGGGCAGAACGGCATTCCAACCAGCTTCATTGTTGGCAAGACTGGACTGATCGAATGGATCGGCCATCCAATGTCCATGGACGAGCCTCTGGCAGAAGTTGTTGCGGGCAAGTGGGATCGAGAAGCCTTTCTGGAGGAGTTTCGCAAAGAACAGGAACGCGACCTGTTGATGGCAAAACTCAGCCAGAAAATGCGCAAAGGCGATACGGAAGGCGCTCTCACTTTGCTTGATGATGCGATTGCAAATGCAGAAGATGACGAGGAAACCGTCTCGGCTTATCAGCAGCTGAAGTTCCGCGTGAAGGTTTCTTCTGCAGCAACAAAAATCCAGGGCGATGAAGTTGAAGAGGGGCTGGCAGAACTTGATGAAATCAGCAAAGACTCGACTGATCAGGAAAAGGCCCAGATCAGCATGCTGCGAGTCAGCTTGCTGCTCAGCAAAGGTCTTCATGAAGATGTTGTTGAGACTGTCACGGCAATGATTGAAGCAGAGATGCCGGATTCTTCAATGCTGAATCAGCTGTCGTGGCAGATCTACGAAGCTGCGGTGGAGGATAAACAAATTCCTAAGGAAGTCGTCGCAGCAGCCACAACGGCCGCTGAAAAAGCCGTTGAGAGCGACCCGGAAAACGGAACGATTCTTGACACTCTGGCCCATCTGCTGCATCTGCAGGGTGATCTGGATCGGGCCATTGAACTTCAGACAAAGGCTGTTGACAATGCTGGCGATGCACCGGAAAGTGCGGTCGAGGAAATGTCAGCATTTCTGAAGAAGCTTAAGAAGGAGAAAGCAGCTCAGTAACTGACTGAGGTTGCTCATTAGAACAGGCGACAAACAGCCCCCGAGACGTCAAACTCTGCGGGGGCTGTTGCCTTCAATAAGTTCATTCTACCCAAAATCCGGTTGAGATTGTCGCGGAGGCCAATTCATGTCCAGTCAGGACCTGCCGGATTCATCAGAACAGCCGGCCACAGACCTCAGCAATCTTCAGATTGGAGAGTTTCTTCTGCTGCGACGCCTGGGAAGTGGCGGCATGGCTGACGTGTATCTGGCCGAACAGAAATCTCTCGGTCGACAGGTTGCCGTCAAAGTCCTGAAGAATTCCGTCTCCGGCAGCACCGAGGTCCTTCTGAAACGCTTTGAACAGGAAGCTCGAGCGGCAGGCGGCCTTAGTCATCCAAATCTCGTGCAGATTATTACGACCGGTCGCGAAGGTAACATCAGCTATATCGTGCAGGAGTACGTCCCGGGCCTGAATCTGGCCCAGTGGATGAAAAAACACGGCCATCCGGATTATGGCACCGGGCTCAAATGGATGCAGCAGATCGCTTCCGCATTAAGAGCAGCTTCCGAGGCGGGCATTGTTCATCGAGACGTCAAACCCGAGAATATCATGGTCACAAGATCCGGAGTGGCAAAGGTCACGGACTTCGGACTTGCTCAACTGAATCAACCCTCAAGCCCGCGGATGAATCTGACACAGGTAGGCACGACCATGGGAACACCATGGTACATGAGCCCGGAACAAATCCAGGGCGAAAAACTGGACTACCGGAGTGATCAGTATTCACTCGGAGTCACTTGCTACCACATGTTCGCGGGGCAGCCACCGTTTCCGGGCAAGAATGCAGTGACGGTGGCAGTTCAACACCTGAAGGAAGAGCCAAAGTCACTGCGATCACTACGAGCCGATCTCCCGATCGAGATCTGCAAGGTGATCCATCAGATGATGAAGAAAAAGCCTGTCGAAAGATTTCAGTCTCCCGACGAACTGGAAGCGGCCCTTCAGAAACTGAATTCCATCCCGGTCAATACTCGACTCTTGAGCGAATCCAATTTTTTGACCCGGCTACTGCTTTCAAGTCCCGACCTGCGAAAGCTGGGATTGGCCACGTGTGCTCTCCTCGCCATTTCGTTTGTCGCGGGGCGCCGCATGGAACGGCCGATCACGATTCCAAAATCAGACAAGTCTTCAGAAGAAACTGTTCCCACAGAATCTTCGGCAATCCGACAGTATGCCGTTGCCATGTTACAGCCCCATCGGAGTGCAGCCTGGGAAGCGGTCATTGCAAATTTCCCGGATACTCCGGAAGCAGATCTTGCCGAGTTGCGGCTGGGGCTGACACTGATGTCCGGTCTCGTACCTGACAATGAAGCCGCATTGAAAGTGTTTACTGAAGTTCGAGACAAAAGCAGTCTGATTCCGGAGAAGCAATATCTCGTACTTCTGGGAATGCTGGGCCGCGCTTACGCATTAAAGGAACTGGAACGCAGTGAAGACTATGCCGCTGCGGTCACTGAGATTCGTGACACACTTCCGCGTAATCAGCAGACGTTTGAACTCGATGAAAGCAAACTTGAGCTGGATCTCGATCGTGCGCCCGAGGAACTTCGGCGGTTCTGCCATCGCATTCTGGACGAATAGACCTGATGCATATTCATCGGATTACAGCTTTCCAGGTTCCCATTGCACTTCGTAAGCCAGTACGTCACGCGTCTCACGAACGCTTTGCCAACGACACGCTGATTATTCGCTGCGTGATGAATGATGGCAGCGTCGGCTGGGGAGAAGGCCTGCCTCGTACTTATGTCACCGGCGAATCCATTGAATCCGCATGGCGGCACCTCGAAGCCACGGACTTCAGTCCATTCCGTGAACAGCAGTTTTCCGATACAGGACAACTCGCTGTAGCCATCGATCAGTTCAAACTCGCTGATGTAGAACCAGACCACGGAATTCGTATCCGCGAATGTTTCGGGAACTCAGTTCGCTGCGCTCTTGAGCTGGCAATTCTGGACGCAGCCTGTCGTGTCGAGAACTGCTCAATCGGGCAGTTGATCGCGAAGCTTCCCGGGACGGATGGGATTCTCACTGCTCGCGATGACGTGTTCTACAGCGGTGCAATCACCTCAATGTCGTCCGGCAAACAGATCGTTTCCGCGCTGAAGATGCGGCTCTTTGCATTCCGCACGGTTAAAGTGAAAGTCGGCGCGGCCGGTATTGATGACAAAGCCTGCCTGCGACGAGTCCGACGGATCCTTGGCCCAAACGTTGACCTTCGACTGGATGCCAATGAATCCTGGCGGTGCGAAGATGTTTGCCTAAAAATGCAGCCTCTTCTGAAGTACAACGTGACCAGTCTTGAGCAACCGGTACCCCATTCTGATGTCGCCGGACTCCGACAAGTACGCTCGGAGCTGAACCTGCCCGTCATGCTCGATGAATCACTTTGTTGTCGCGAGGATGCAGAACGAGCGATCGCTGGCGGCTGGTGCGATCTGTTCAATATTCGCCTTTCCAAATGTGGCGGCCTTTTAAGATCAGTTCGATTAGCAGCAATCGCCCGGCAACAGGGTCTTGGCTTTCAACTGGGATGCCAGGTTGGAGAGACAGGCATTCTTTCTGCAGCTGGCCGGCACTTCGCCTGCAACGTTGATAATCTTCGGTATCTGGAAGGCAGTTTCGATCGTTTTCTGGTACGCGATTCACTGACGGAACAGGACCTGACGTTTCAGTACGGAGGACGAGGCAAACGATTATCAGGCCCCGGACTTGGCGTCGATATCAACGAATGTCGAATCCGCCAATTGGCGGTACGAACTTCCGAACTGATTACTCCGCAGTCGCGTTAATCGCCAATGCAATACAGCCGAGTAAATGTCCTAAGAAACAAGTGCCCTTCTGCTGCAGACGGCGATGCTCTCATTCCCTCGCTCAGATGATTCTTCGAGATCAGCTTGAAGGAATCGGTGGCCTCCACAACGTAGCAATCACCTTCCTCGTTGCAGAAGTAGATCCGACCATCACCGGCAATTGGCGATGCAGTAAATGTTCCTTCAATGCGGTCTTTCCAGACTTCCTCACCGGTCTTCACGTTCACGCAATTCACGACACCGTTATTCAGAACACTGAAGATGCGATCCCCGATCAGAATTGGAGCACTCAGGTCGGAGTTACCCTTATCGCGATTCCAAACGACGTGAGATACGGAAACATCGCCCCGCGTGGTATCGTCAAGTCGCACACTCAAAAGATTCGACCCTCGGGAACCCGTGTTGAGGATCGCGTGGCCCTCAAAGAACATCGGAGGCGATGACGCATTGAAGTCGTCATGGCGGATCGTCCATAACTCTTCACCCGTCAGGGCGTTGTAAGCAAACCCTGCTCTGGAACCAATTGAAATCAGATGTGTTTTCCCGTTCACGTCGACATAGCCAGGAGTGCTGTACGCTTTGCGAAGATCACCTTCCAGTTTCGGCTGGCCATTCTCGTCAAGGTCTCCATAGTCCGTTGTTCGATCCGTTCGCCAAACAGTCTTTCCCGTGTTCTTGTCTAATGCCATAACGAACTGAGCATCGATCCCGTCAAACGTGAGGATCAAATGATTGTTCCAGATGATAGGCGAAGAACCCGGACCTCGAAAATGCCGACACTTGATATCCTTTCGTTCCCAAACCACTTCGGCAGTTTCGGGATTCAAGCGTGCTGTACCATAGGTGCCGAAGTGAACGTAAACCGCATCCTTATCCAGCGCACATGAGGGCGACGCGTAGGTAT
>CAIJTV010000833.1:0-4995 GCA_903823635.1 uncultured Planctomycetaceae bacterium | reverse complement strand
TTGACAGTACCATCGTCAATGGCCATCGCCAATGTCTGGCCGTCCGGCGTAAAAGCGATCGACCACACAGGCCCCGAGTTTCCTGTCAATACAGCCATCGGGGCCACCTGAGGCTCCGAGATGGCTTCAATAATTCCTGCAGCCTTGCCAGTCGCATTGCCAATGACTTCACCTGGTGCGACAACGGGATCGGCTTTTCGAAACAACGGAACAGCCACAGCCAGTGTGACAATAATCCCGGCCGCAACTCCTGCAAGTCCGTAAGAAAGTCTGGCCAATTTCCGCTTACGACTGCAGGCGGTCTGACCGGATTTGCTCAACGCCGCCTTCACAACTTCACAAGCCGCGTCTTCGGCCAGAGCAGGAACCTGCAATGGCGACAGCGGGGAAATCCCGGTCAGGATCGCTCCCAACGCATCTGCAATGGCAGCCGCGGAGACTGGTCGATCCTGAGGACGCTTAGCCAGCATTTGCTCAATCAGGAATGCGGCGGCTTCAGGCAGCTCTGGGCACAACTTTCGAAGCGATGCGGGCTTCTCTTCCGTAATCTTTTTCAGTATCCCCAGAATCGTCGGTGCAGAAAATGGCGGCTGACCTGTCGCCATTTCATAAAGTACTGCTCCGAGACTAAACAGATCCGCTCGCTCGTCAGCCTGTTGCCCCAGCGCCTGCTCCGGAGCCATATACATCGGCGTGCCGGTGACATAACCCGTCTGAGTTAACTTCGTATCTTCTGTTGAACGCACAAGTCCAAAGTCGGTCAACTTGACTCGATCTCCGGGTGCTTCAAGCAGAATATTGCCCGGCTTGATATCACGATGCACCAGGTGCTGCGCATGCGCTGCGGCAAGCCCCGCCGCTGTCTGCATTCCGACTCGCAAAACTTCTCGAACAGGAAGCCGGCCTTTCGTCGCCAGCCGTGATTCCAGAGACTCGCCCTGAATCAACTGCATCACCAGATACGGCACACCTTTGCCATCTGAATGCGACACATGATGCATCGCTACAACATGTTCATGAGCAATCGAAGCGGCCGCCCGGGCTTCACGACAAAATCGCTGTCGTGCGATATCGTTATTCATCATCGAAGGATCAAGCACTTTGACGGCCACGGATCTTCGCAGATGCGAATCAAATCCTTCAAAGACAATGCCCATCCCTCCGCGCCCGATCACGCGTGAAATATCGAAATGGTCCAGTCGTCCCAAATACGCGGGATCTGTCGGAGCTTCGAGGAAGTCTGTCTTTACTGGCTCCGCAGATCGCTGAGAGTCGACTGAGATGACTGTTGTGGCAAAATTGCTGTCCGGCAGAGACTTCTCCGCCGACTCAACGACCGACCAATAGGCAGATTGCTTTGGCGGGCGGAGCCGATCAATGTGTTCCACAAGTTCAGGAAACGTCGCATCACCAACCGCTGTCTCCTGAATCGCCTGCTGACAATTTCCACATTCATCGAGATGTGCGATACACGCCTGAACCTGATCGTCAGACAACCTGCCGTCAACCAATCCTTTTAGCTCGCCCTTTGTCGGGCAACTGGTACGACAATTCGACGGCGTTGGGTTCATGATGGGAATTCCTGTTCCGTCTGCAATCGCTGGATTTCGGTTTTCAGTCGAGCCAACACCCGGCTCTTCGCAACATAAACTGCGCCGGTCGACATTCCCAAAGTTTTGCTGACTTCGGATGCCGACAACCCATCGACAGCACTAAGCCAAAACGCCTGCCATGTTGTGTCTTCAAATTCTGGTTCAATTGCCTGCATCGCTTTTGAAGCGAGTTGCCGCTGAAACTCACGTTCCCACTCTTCTTCCAAAGAACCAGAGCGGTCCGGTTCAGCGTCCAACATCTCTTGAACCTTCGAATCCATTCCTGCCGTCGGACCAACTCGTCGGCCCGAGAGATAGGTGGAAAGTCGATTACGAGTGATCGTAAACAACCACGCCCGAAAGCCACCTTTCTGTTTGTCATAGTCAAGGCGCCCAATCGAACCTGAAACTGATCTCAGCACTTCCTGCAGCAGATCAGCCGCATCAGCATCCTGAAGTCCTCGATTGCGAACAAATCCATAAACAAGCGGACTGTAAAGCTGAAGGAATTCCCGCCACGCTTCATGATTGGTGCTATCACGAAGTCGGACCAGCAGGCTGGCTCGTGTGACAGGCGATTGTTGAACCACAAACACTCCTCCAGGCAAATTCAATGTGCGACTCTGCGCTGCAGGAGTGTATGTCGCCAGACCGGATTAAGCCGAGCGATAGTTTGGAAAATCTGTGTAACCCGTGTCACTGGGTGTGTACCACGTCGACATTTCTGCGGGAGGACTCAAAGGCCATCCGTTCGCAAATCGTTCAACCAAATCCGGATTGCTGATGTAAGGTCTTCCAAAGGCAATCAGATCCGCATGGCCGCTCGCAATCGCTGCTTCAGCGGTTTCCTTTGTGTATCCACAATTGCCAATCAGTGGACCACTGAACACAGCTCGGAAATCATTCAGCGTCATCGGCTCACCAAGCTGATGAAATCCGAAGGCCAGACCATCCATGACATGCAGATAAGCCAAACCATACTGATCAAGCTGTTTGGCCACGTAAAGAAAGTTCTCGCGGTAGTCGGGCGACCCCATATCGTTGAAAACACCGTTTGGTGAAATTCGCACTCCGATTCGATCGGCAGGCATCTCGGCCGTAGCGACTTCAATAATCTCACGTAGAAAACGAAAACGGTTCTGCACTGAACCACCATACTGATCAGTCCGATGATTAGTCTTGGACTGCAGGAACGTATCGATCAGATACCCGTTGGCTCCATGAATTTCGACTCCATCAAATCCTGCCTGCTTTGCTCGTCTGACAGCCAAACGATAATCATTGGCAATCTTGCCGACTTCAGCCGTCTCAATGGCTCGCGGCACTTCATAGGGCTGCTTTCCCGTCGGTGTATGAATCGAGTCACCATTGATGGCAATCTCTGACGGCGCCATGGGACGGTTGCCGTTCAGAAAGCTGCTGTGAGATGCTCGGCCACAATGCCAGAGCTGCAGAAAAATTTGACCGCCCGCCTGATGCACGGCCTCCACAACCTGCTTCCAGCCGGCCACCATCTCATCCGTGTAAATCCCTGGCGTATCACTCCATCCGATCGCGTAGTCGGCAATCACAGTGGCTTCCGAGATCAACAAACCGGCCGAACTGCGCTGCACGTAGTATTCGGCCATCTTCGCATTCGGAACGCGCTCTGAACCCGATCGAGAACGCGTCATCGGTGCTAAAGCAACACGGTTCTTCAGCTTCAGGGAACCCAGTGAAACCGGTGACAACAAATGTGTCTCAGCCATCAGAGAACTCACTTCTTTTCTATAAGGAAATTTTTGTGCAAGGAGCTACGCCAGATCAAATAACATCACTTCGGAGTCTTGAGTCCCCGTGATCGTCAACGAGTCTTCACCACTAACTGCCACTCCGTCGCTTTGCGACAACACAATGCCGTTCACGGAGACAGACCCGCTTAGCACCTGCAGCCACACATATCGACCGGGAGTGATCGTGAAATCCACGGAACCATTTTCGTTCAGTTGTGCCAGATAGATTGCGGCATCGGTGTGAATTTTCAGAGAATCCTGAGCCCCCTCGCGAGACGCCACCAGTCGCAGTTCATCGTGACGTCCAACCGCCGAGAATGATTTCTGCTCATAACCGGGCGTCAGCCCCTTTCGCTCTGGAAACAACCAGATCTGATAGAGATGAGTAGGCTCCGTCGCGGAGGGATTGAACTCACTGTGAGTAATCCCGGTTCCAGCAGTCATCCGCTGAAACTCACCCGGCCGCAACACCTCGCCATTTCCCATCGAATCCTTGTGCTCCAGCGCGCCGGACAACACATAGGTCACGATTTCCATATCGTTGTGCGGATGAGTTCCAAAACCCTGCCCGGGAGCAACGATATCTTCATTCATCACCCGCAACGCACGAAAGCGGAGGTGTTGAGGATCCTGATAGCTGGCAAACGAAAACGTATGCCACGTATCCAGCCAGCCATGGTCGGCGTGGCCTCGTTCCCGGGCTTTGCGTACCTGTAACATCTCTAAACTCCTGCCTTCAAAATCTCGCGACAAAAGGGAATACCAGGCTCGGGAGCCGACCTTACAGCGATTCTGATCACTTTGGAAAAATTTCCCGAGATGCTCAACTGCGGGTGATTCGAGCTACAAACGCCCGGAATTTCACGTACTCGATCACATTTTTGCCAATCCTCGCCATTACCTGCTCACAAAGAAAACCGATTGTCACGTAGAAGTCACTGACCGATTGTGCCGAACCTGTTCGGCTGTCAAAATGGTCGACTGACTCGTGTGCAACACAGCAACCAGGCCGATTGCAAAGATTTTAGTTCTCTTCTTTCCCTGAACTGACACTTCTGTCAGGCGATTTCCAGTATGACTGAGCGAAAGATTGGTCCGTTCATCCTTGGGAAGCAGATCGGTGCCGGAGGCATGGGCATCGTCTACATGGCCACGTACGTTGAAAACGGCAAAGAGGTCGCTCTGAAGGTCCTGCCGCCCGGGCTTTCCGGCGACGCAAAAATGCTCAAACGCTTCGAGCGCGAAATTGATATTCTCAAGCGACTGACTCATCCCAATATCGTCAAGTACTACGGTGGGGGAACTCATCAGGGCCAGCGTTGGTATGCGATGGAACTCGTTGATGGCGGATCACTGCAGGATATTTTGAAAAAGAAAAAAAGGTTATCGTGGGACCAGGCTGTTCAGGTCGGCCGACAGCTTTGCGCAGCGCTGGAGGTTGCTCACAACGCAGGGATCATTCATCGCGATTTGAAGCCAGCCAATCTTTTCGTGACGAAGAAAGGCAAGATCAAGCTGGGCGACTTCGGGATCGCTCGTGATACCGAAGCGACCGCGCTGACAGCCGCTGGCAAGACGGTGGGCACCTATGCCTATATGGCCCCCGAACAAATTCAGGGCAACGTGCCGAT
>CAIJTV010000832.1:0-1531 GCA_903823635.1 uncultured Planctomycetaceae bacterium | reverse complement strand
ATCAGCATCATTATGCCGGTCTACAACGGCGAGAGTTTCATCCAGGATGCCATCGAATCTGTTTTCGCTCAGACCGTACATGATTTCGAACTCATTGTCGTCGACGATGGTTCAACGGATGCGACTCTGGCAATTCTGGAAACCTATGGCGATCGCCTGACGGTTCTTCGTCAGCAGAATTCCGGTCACGCGGCTGCTCGTAACGCGGCCGCAAAGATCTCTCGCGGTCAGTGGATCGCCATGATCGATGCGGATGATCTGTGGCACCCTGAAAAGCTGGCTCACCAACTGGCTGTTTCCGGCGATGTTGATTTAATTTATACCGCAGCCCTGAATTTCGAAGACTCATCCCGCGTCGATCACACGACATTCGCGGATGGCAACTGTCACAACGGCGATGTGTTCGATCATCTCCTGCTTGACAACTTTATTACTCATTCCAGCATCCTGATGAAACGCGACGCGTTTCTGCAGGCCGGCGGCTATGACGAATCCCTGAAGACAACCTGCGACTGGGATCTGTGGCTCAGAATGTCGGCCTCCGGATGCCGTTTCCATGGAACGTCTGCTCCGCTGACTCATTATCGCTGGCGAGCGACCTCAAATTCTCGCAACCACGATCGTACCTGCCGCGACCGATTGAGCGTCCTGAAGAATGCTCTTCGCTCCCAACGTGCCCGCCTCACATCATTGCTGGTTCGACAGACAGCGATTGCTCGAGTCTGGCAGACATCGGCCTGGTTTGTCGCAGAGAAAGATGACCGGAAGGCACTGAACTGGTACCTGCGTTCCGTCGTGCATCGCCCCTACAGCATTCGAGGCTGGAAAGAGGTGACTCGCTGCTGCCTGCACCTTTGCGGAATCAGCCGCCGCAGAATCAAGCGCATGTTGAAGCGTAGCGGCTGAGAGAATTTCTGCGAGGAGTTCAAACAGAAAAACGCGGCAGTGCATTTCGCATTCTGCCGCGTTTTCGTGTTTCGCTCATCGACTCTGTGACGCTACTGCTTTCTTGCAGCATTCGGGTCGGTGTAGATCGTCAGTTTGACTTTCATACCCGGCTTTAATGGCGTTCCCGGAGCTGGCTCCTGTGACTTCACCGTGAAAACATCATCCGGGTTCTTTGCCGGGGGACCAGCTTCCAGGACGATCTGGTTCACGGCCGCATCGCCTTTGACTCGCTTCAATCCCTGACGCTCCAACTGCTTCACGGCATCGTTGTGGTTCAGCCCACTGACGTTAACCAGAGCGGCCTCACCGTCCCCGATAGGAGGCTTCGCGGCATTCTCTGCCATTTCGCCAGGCCGTTCTTCTCCCACAACCTGTACCTGAAAGTCACGAAGGTCGGGAGTAAACCGTGTCTTTTCATCAGCGTTGATCCACGATCCGATCCAACCTTCACCGTTCTTCTTAAAGTCCTGGAACCGGTAGACAGTAATCTTTGTGCCTGCGGGATCCAGCAACTGCACTGCCGTCGGCAAAAATTCTTTCAGGTCCAGAATGACATCGGCCTGTCGCCAGTTGGTCGCATCCT
>CAIJTV010000831.1:0-2346 GCA_903823635.1 uncultured Planctomycetaceae bacterium | reverse complement strand
CGCGCACCCACAAGCTGAGACCCGCTGCGAGCAGCAGAATGAAGAACAGCGACAATTGCTGAGTCGTTGTCGAGTTCAGTGGCAGACTGTACGAATGAGTAAACACTCCGCCGACCGCGAGTAACGTTGCGAAGCCGCCCGACACAATCATCGACATCAGCACATAGCGGCGGCTCTTGTCGTCGCCCTCTTCGGCCAGCATCAGGCGATGGCGAAAGATGCCGTGCGAATAAGCCGCCATAAACAACATGCTCGCGATAAACATCGGGATCTGAGCATGTCCAAGAGCGAAGTCGACTTTGCGAAAGAATGCGAGGTACAACGTATAGCCGATGGGAATTGTCGAAAGCAGCGCGGCCCCAAGAATCGTAGCCACCTGGCGACGCTCATGAGGTGTTTCCAGGCGAATCAAACTGAGGGCCAGCTTGCCGACCGTGATCGCAAAGTAGAGTGATGCAAAGATAATTGCCACATGGACCATTGATCGCAGCAGCGATAACAGCCATGTTGCATGGGCCACGGAAGCCACTGTTGAAGCCGAACCATGCACGGCAATCTGTGACAACACGGCCAGTTTCTGAAACACATTCAGAGTATCACTGCCGTTCAGGCTCCACGCCGCCCAGTAAATTACGACGAGAGAAACGCAGATCAGACCTGCTATTCCGAAGGCCGTTCCCAGGACCCAGCCGCGGCGGCCACGGACAAACTCGGGCTCTTTCGGAAAGACCAAAAAGAAGTTCAGCACGAGACAAGGCAGCATCGCAGCGCAAACGATGAACGGGATGTTCAGCAAAGGGCTATTCGCCAAAATCCACCAGTGAAACCCAGGCACGAATGCTCCCATGGCCGCACAGCACATCAGGCAGAAATTCTGAGCAACCCGGTCGAATGGACGATACCAATAAGAGGTAAGTGCGATCGCGAGGATCGATAGCTGACAGACAAACCAGAAAATCGTGAGCGAGACTTCGCCAACGTTCACCGGATGTACCGGCACGTAGACGCGACTTTCCACCTCCTGATGAGCGGCCCCGGGTCGACGATAAACGATTTCAACAAGTCGTTGTGAGGGCTGAGAAGGATCTGCACTATACACCTCCACCAAAGGAGGAACTCGCAGCTTCGCCGGGTCTGACTCCGGAGCTAACTGCCCACCGGGTGGAATCTTGGCGGAACGCAACGACTCTAGAGCGGACACGAAATCCAGAAACGTGCCAATCTGCCGCCCATTGAGGCGAAGAAGTTGGTCGCCCGCTCTGGGCACGGAAGAATCAATCACAAAATCCGGGCGACTCCATTCCCAGATCTCGATCCCCGACAAGGGCCGCGAAATTGTTTTTCGCGGGGCGGGCTCAGAAACAGCCGCAACCTGCGCAGGGGCGATCGATAACCGCCGAGCCGCCAGCGAAACGGCTCTGCGTTGATGTGTCCCTGTTGCCTCAGACAAAACTGAAACAGCTTGCGGCAAGTTTGCCAGCGGTCGGAATCGTGCAACCCCGGAAATCCTGCTTCTGTCTGTCGAGCCGCAGCCGTCTGCAAGGCAATTCAATGCCGGGCGAAGATCAGGGACCTCGGGGGCCAAGATCGGCGCGGGGCCATCCGGGAGTAAGCAACGAAGACCAACGTCGGGAAAGGTGGCAACATTCAAGAGCACGGTCACGCAATACGTCACCACGAGCCCCGTGCATGTCGCAACGAAGGCGCGGCAATCGTGCGTCCCGCCCTGATTATTTGAATACCACAGCTTCACGGAAAAGTTTCCTTAAATCCCCCAGCTCAACACACATCGGCGCTGATTAAGTTGGGGAACGGTAGGTGTTCAGCGCCGAAGATTCAAGCGTCCGACGACTTCGGCGCTGAAGTGTTGAGCGCCATGTGCCTGTCACGCTTGCTTTTGCGTCGTTTGAGGACGTTTAGTGCACAGTATTTGAGGTTCTCGAAAAATCGGCAGAATTGGCACGTTTCATGCATTTGCAGAACAGTACCCAGCGCCCTTCGGCATGGATGAGTAAGTGTTGAACGAAGAATACACTCGCTGCTCAAGGTTACCCAGCCAGATGCAGCTTCCCCAGCCTCTTCGACGTTCAGTCCCCGCACCTGCTCACCGCCGAAGGGCTTTTTTATGCGCTGAGTTTGGGTATGGTCGAGTTGATTTGCTCGATCAACATTCTGCATTGGAGCCATGATGCTGGCTGGTCAATTTGTCGGTTGTCGGGATCTTCGACTCGTGGACGTGGCGGAACCGGAACTCCCGGATTCTACCACTCTACCCGGCCAGATTATATTTCAACCCGAGATGACCTGTCTTTGCGGATCGGATTTGCCGTTCTTTGACAGTGAATT
>CAIJTV010000830.1:0-8278 GCA_903823635.1 uncultured Planctomycetaceae bacterium | reverse complement strand
GCGCCGTTGATTGATGAAGCGATCAAGGCTGGCATGGAGCGACCGGCTGCGATGGCGCTGTGGTTGCCGGGTGGTGCGAATTACGTCAAATGGGCTCGTGTGTTGTTCTTCGTCCCGGCGTTGGCAGGTGGGATTTTTGGACTGTGGGGCGGCTGGTTGACCGATCGACTGGGACGCCGTCGAGTTCTGACGTTCAGCATTCTGCTTTACGCCTTCGGAGCCTGTGCAGCCGGGTTTTCCACGAGCTTGTATCACCTGCTGTTCTTCCGCTGCTGCGTGTTTGTGGGCGTGTGCGTTGAGTTCGTTGCCGCGGTTGCGTGGTTGGCCGAGTTGTTTCCGAATCATGAGCAGCGTGAGAAGGTGCTGGGGTGGACTCAGGCGTTCTCTTCTCTCGGTGGATTGTTGGTTGCCGGGATGAATATTCTTGCCGGAAAGATCGCTGAAGATTTGCCGGCGATTCACAGCGGACATGAAGCGTGGCGATACACCCTGATTTCAGGTGTTATTCCAGCTCTGCCGTTGTTGTTGATTCGTCCGTTCCTGCCTGAGTCTCCGGAGTGGCAGAAGAAGAAAGAAGCCGGCACTCTGCGTCGACCATCGATTGCGGAACTCTTCAGCCCTGCTCTGCGCAAGACAACGATCGTGACGACTCTGGTATTCGCGGCCAGCTATGGCCTCGCGTTCGGTGCGATTCAACAGTTGCCTCAGATCCTGGGTGCTCAGGCGTTGGGAACACCAAAGGAATCCGGACACCAGCAGGTTCTGGCGGCCGCCAAAGCCAAAGTGGGTGAGCCTAAAGGAAAGAACAAGGAAACCGGTAAACCAGAATACACACCGGATCAGAAGAAAGCTGCCGGTAACGAGAGTGATGCTGTTGTGGCTGGAGTCACGTTGTGGCAGGAACTTGGCGGTCTTCTGGGCCGTGCATTGCTAGCAATTCTAGCGCTGAAGATTGTCAGCCGACGCAGTCTGCTGCGAGTCTTCCAGATTCCAGCTCTGATCGTGGTGCCAGCCTTGTTTTACTGGATTGGCGGCGCGCTGCAGTCCGAGTCATTGACAATGATTAAGTTCGGTATCTTTATGGCCGGAGTGCTGGTTGTGGGGCAGTTCAGCTTCTGGGGCAACTATATTCCTCTGGTGTTCCCGGTGCATCTGCGAGGGACCGGTGAAAGTTTCGCGGCCAATATCGGTGGTCGAATTCTCGGAACCGCCGCTGCCTTCATCACGATTTCTCTAGCGACTGGTCCGGGGCAGATGGCTGTTGTCGGTGCATGCGTTGCCGGAGCTTATGCTCTTGTTGGAACGATTCTGACGGGGATGTTGCCAGAACCATCACCAACCGACGAGCATTGATCGAAGAGGGGAAGCGAAGAAACGAAAGCGGCTGCCAGCGAAGACTTCGCTGGTTCAGCCGCTTTTTTATTTCGTCATAGGGTCCGCGATATTGGCACGACGCCGCCAATCCGCTGTGGTGGTGTCGAGAAGTTGGGCCCGGTTGGGCTCACACTGTTTCCAGCCATGCTGTCAGTAGTCGATGGTACGACTCCAGATCATCCTTGTGCGACATTTCCGTCACAGTATGTATGTACTTGACGGGACATGCCAGAGCGATTGTTCTCACGCCACTGCGACTTCGTTGAATGACGGCTCCGTCCTGTCCACCGCGAGGCAGAATCGCGCGCTGGCATTTGATGTCTCGCGACCTGGCGATCTTTTCAAAGTCATCGATCAGTCCAATGTCAGAGATCATGGAACCGTCCATGACATGCAGACAGACACCATCGCCGGACACAGAAACTCGATCTTCATCCGGGACACCGGGAGTCCTGCAGCACAATGTCGTATCACAGGCAACGGCTACGTCCGGGTTGACTCCGAAAGCTGCTGGCTGTGCTCCACGCAGGCCAACTTCTTCCTGAACGGTCCAGACGGCATAAATGTCACAACTGTGTGAACGAAGATTTTCGATCGCCCGGATCTGCGCCCAGCAGCCGATTCGATTGTCGAGGCACTGAGAGACCACCGAATGACCGACTTCCTCAAACGGACCATCCAGAACGACCATGTCTCCAATGACAACTTTCGCTTTGACCTGTTCCGCATTGAGTCCAAGGTCTACGAAGAACTCGGTCACTTCCGGGATCTTCTTTTTGTCGGCTTCGCTGGCAATGTGGATCGGCTTGCCGGAAGCATTCATGATGCCGGGAAGATCGCCGCTGGAGCAGCAGACGCGAACTTTTCGAGCAAACAGGTTTCGAGCGTCAAAGCCGCCGACCGGGTTGACTCGCAGGTAGCCGTTTTCGTCGATGTGCCGAACCAGAAAACCGATCTGATCCATGTGCGCCGCCAGCATGACTCGCACGGGTTTCGTTTCCGGATTTCCGTGGTTGCGGCGCGCTTTGCGAAGGCCTATCAGAGAGCCCATCGCATCGATGGAGACCTCATCAAACAGATTGTTTGTCGTGATATAGTCCTGAATCACTTTGCGAATACGGTCTTCGCGGCCAGGAACTGAAGGCGTCTGAGTCAGTGTCTGCAGGAGTTTCATGTGTGTGCCGGTTCAGAAAAAATTGGCTTCCTTGACTGTCGTCTTACGACAAAGAGTCAGGAATCGCACAGAACGAGCAAGGCACCTGAACACTACTCCAGAAATGGGTCGAAGCCCAATACAGATGCCGGGTTGGAATTTCCGGTGGTGCCTGTACCGCTGCCGGTGGCACCCGCGGCTTTATCAAGCAAGGACTTTGCGGAGTCAGGCAACATCTCAGCCGCTTTCTCACGGACGTAGTTCGAAGAAGACTGCGAACCCTGCTCCACCGTGGAAACTGCTTTTTCTTTCGCCGTGTCTTTGGCTCGGTTGAGAGCTTCCTGCGCGCGGTTCTCCAGTTGTGTCGTCACCTCTTCAAACATCGAGTCTGACTCTGTGGGCTTCGTAGCGGGCTTTGGAGCTGTTTTCGGAGCTGAAGTTTTTGGTGACGATGATGAGCCTGTTGGAGGCTGGCCAGCAATACGTTCCCACATCTCATTGGCCTGGTCGGCCACTGTCTTTTCAGATTTAGACGATTTCGAAGTGGATGCACCTGCTGAAGAGCCTGGTCGTTTAGGGGGTTCCTCTTCGAAATTCGCTGCTTCTTCGAACCCATCCAGAATCTCATCGGATGAGTAGCGAGATGGTGTTGGCGAAGCCGATCTCATTGAAGAACTGGATCGACCAGACGAATCTGGCTGAACAGCGTTCACCTTATCTTCAGCTTTGGCTTCACGAAATGGATCCGCAGGGGCTTTCGTCCGCGCATCCTGAGGAAACGGGATCCGGAACAGATCGTTGTCGGAGCCCTCTTTCTTGCCTGACTCAGAAGCTGGATCGTCTGCTGGCAAGACGATGCTTTCATCGTCAGAGTCGGACGATTTCTTCGCCTTCGCACTGTTCAGGAAACCGCGAAGTTCGTCCAGTGTCGATGAGTCTTCAGTGACTCGATCAGCCAAAGTTGTCGCCACAGATTCAGAAATCAAGTCTCCGGAACCATGGGCCATCACGGCGCGAGCGACTTCCGGACGGTCAACCCATTGCGAGGGCGTCCAGTTGCGGATATCAACGTAAGCCAGTCCCAATGAGAGTTGCGGTGTGCGAGGAACAACCTGCAAACCGTCATGGGAATGAACGACGTGGTATTGCTGAGCGAAGAACATCGCCGACGCACCCAGCGCCGCACCGAACAGTAACGGCTTGGCCTTGCTCATCGGTTTACTTCCTGATCCACAGAGGCGGGAAAATGGCGGACGATATGCGGACTGCCGTTTCACAATGGCGGCAGGACGACGCAAACCTACCACGTGGGAGGGGCCGGCTTTGCTGAGTTCCGAGAATGGGAACGACAATTTGCCAGGCGGGCGAACAGCCGTCGGTCAGGTCTTCGCAGATGACAAAGAACGAAAGGTAGTCAACTCCGTTGCTGCTGCCCCGACCTACACAGGTTTCCGCAACGAATTGCTAAACTGCAGAGATTGGTTCAAGTTGACCGTGTTCAATGGAGTGGCCCGCGGTCCGGGAAGTCGCAGCGATGGGGCGAATTCGAGATCCTTCCCCTTGCACTTTGGGCAATATGAGGCGAGCATATGGGCCCCACCCTCCGCAAGACCTGCCTGTAATTTCTGCTTTTTAGCGACTCAAGACGACGGGACTGTCTCTCCATGCAAGGAAGACTCTGTACCGGCCCGCTTCGGCGGCGCGAGTTCATGCGCATCGGGACGCTGGCTCTTGGTGGGCTGACTTTGCCCCAACTGCTCGCCAGACGTGCTCAAGCCGGGGCTGCGGTCGAACCCGATACCAGTGTGATTCTGTTCTGGATGTGGGGCGGGCCGAGTCAGTTCGAAACGTGGGACATGAAGCCGGATGCTCCGGCGGAGATTCGAGGTCCGCTCAGGCCGATTCCAACCGTCGTCCCCGGAATGGATATCTGCGAATACATGCCGAAGCAGGCACAGCGCGCAGATCGGTTTTCGTTGATTCGTTCTCTGCATCATGAGATGTCTGCTCACAATGATGGCAGCATTGAAGTCCTGACGGGAAAGACTCCCAGCGTTCCCGATCCGACGTCGCAAGCCAGATCAGAGCATCCGGACTTTGGCATGATCGCAGCCTGGCGTCGTGGCCTGCGGTCCGACGGGATTCCTCAGTATGTGGGATTGCAGAAAGCGCCCTTCATGACGAACCCCGGTTATCTGGGAGTGAGTCACCGAGCATTTGAAACGGGCGATCCTTCGGTCCCCAATTTTTCTCCGGGCAATCTGACGCTCGCGACCGGGATCGACAACAGCCGTCTGGATCATCGACGTTCGTTGGTCACTCAGTTTGATCGAATGCGAACCGATATCGATTGCCTTGAATCTGTGGGAGGAGTTGATCGGTTTCGTTCAGCGGCGTTCACGATGCTGACCAGCAATCGCGTGGTTGACGCGTTTGATATTTCCAAAGAGTCAACGGAGACTCGTGATCGTTATGGGCGACATCGCTGGGGGCAGAGTTGTTTGCTGGCCCGACGACTGGCTGAAGCTGGTTCTGCTGTCATCAACATCGACGCAACCGCGCCGAATGATACGACAAAAAACTTCAGTTGGGATGATCATGCTGGCGCGTTTCATCTGGACTATGCTCAGCGAGAACGCCTGCCTCAGATGGATGAAGCCCTCTGTGCTCTGATCGATGACATTTATGATCGAGGGCTGGACAGGAAAGTTCTGCTGATCGCCTGCGGAGAGTTTGGACGAACTCCGAATGTGACCCACGCACCCAAGAATTTTTCGGACCAGATCGGTCTGGGACGCGACCATTGGCCACACGCTTTCAGCGCTCTGATTTCGGGCGGTGGGCTCAGAATGGGTCAGGTGGTTGGCGAAACGAATGCCCGCGGTGAACATCCAGTGCGTGACCGCGTGACGCCGCAGGATCTTCTGGCCACGGTTTATGCTCATCTGGGGATAGATTTTTCTCAGTCCGTGAAGGATTTGTCGGGCCGCCCGATTCCCATTTTGCCGCATGGATCACCGATTGCTCAGTTGCTGTAGATGGGCTCAAAGTGTGCGAACTCTGGTTTGATTGCGCTGCGCTATTCTCCGAGAGGAGAGGTCTATGAAACTCACCGTTGTATTGCTGATACTTGCAGCCGGAATTCCCTGCTTTGCTGATGACGCCGCTGTCGACTACACGCGGGATGTGAAGCCGATTTTGCATGAGCGATGCTATTCGTGCCATAGCGCTCTGAAGCAGGAAGGATCGCTGCGATTGGATACGGCCGATCTGGCCAGAAAAGGCGGTGACAGTGGTGCTGCGATTGTGCCAAAGGACCTGGCAGCCAGCCATATGATTGCGCGAATCTCTGCGGCCGATGAGAGCACTCGCATGCCGCCGGAAGGGAAGCCTCTGACTGCGGAACAGATTAGTCTGATCACGCGATGGATCGAATCAGGCGCTGAAGCACCTGCAGATGAAAAACCAGAAGAGGACCCTCGCCAGCACTGGGCCTACAAGAAGCCGGTTCGATCGGAATTGCCAGTTGTCGCAGGGAACCAGTCTTCGAATCCGATCGATGCCTTCATTGCCGCGCAGCGAGAGACGCGGGGTGTTGTTCCGATGCCGCGCACGGATAAAGCGACCTTACTGCGGCGAGTTTATCTGGACTTGATTGGGGTACCGCCGTCTGCGGAAGAGCTGCACGCATTTTTGAAGGACGAATCTTCGCAGGCTTATGAGAACGTCGTGGATAAGTTGCTCGCGTCGCCTCAACATGGTGAGCGCTGGGGACGACATTGGATGGATGTCTGGCGTTACAGCGATTGGTATGGACGACGTTCCGTGCCGGATGTGATGAACAGTTATCCCATGGTCTGGCGCTGGCGCGACTGGATTGTTCGATCGATCAACGAGGACAAATCGTACGATCAGATGATTGTGGAAATGTTGGCGGCGGATGAAATCATGCCGACGGATGACCAGAACATTGTCGCCACGGGTTATCTTGTTCGCAGCTGGTTCAAGTGGAACTACGAAACCTGGAAGAAGGAACTCGTCGAACACACCGGCAAAGCCTTTCTGGGAGTCACTCTGAATTGTGCACAATGTCACGATCACAAATATGATCCACTGACTCAGGAAGAGTATTTTCACTTCCGAGCGTTCTTTGAACCTTTGGAATTGCGACACGATCGAGTCCCCGGCGAAGCCGATCCCGGGATGTTCGAGAAGTATGTTTATGGCAAGCCATATGGTCCGATTAAGAGCGGAATGGTGCGAGTCTTCGATGAGTATCTCGATGCCGAGACGTTCATGTTTTCAAAAGGTGACTCGCGGCTGAAGATTGAAGGTAAGCCGCCGATGACGCCAGCCGCTCCCGCGGTGCTTGGCGGTGACCATTTGCAGACAGCACGAATGACGTTGCCGATTGAAGCCGCTTATCCTGGCATGAAAGAATCGATCCGAGCGGAGGAACGAAGTAAACGTCAGACCGTATTGGATTCTGCGATCAAAGAACTGGTGGACGCAAAGAATTCACTGACGGCAGAACCCCCGGAGTTGCGAGAAGAACTGGTCTCAGCAGAAGCAGCCTTGGTGGCAGCTCGTGAAAACGCTGTTCGAGTTTTGACTGAAGCGGGCGACAATGCGAACAGTCAAGTATTGGAAGGAACGCAGTCGCTCGTGCTCGACGCCAAAGTGGGACGTCGAGCGTTGTCGCATGGGCTTCCGGGGATAGATGATCTCAAAGATCAGGCGACGGTTTCGTACCTCGTCCAGGTTGTGAAAGATGGTCATACCAATCTGCAACTCGGCCTTGATATCGCTCAAGGAGCGACTGGTGGCTTTGTGGCATTCGAGAATGGGTCTGTGAAGACCTACACGCCCGGTGGGTTCAATGAAATTGTTGCCGGAACGTACGACTTATCGAAGGGCCAGAATCGATTTCGAGTGGAGATGAAACTGGACTTTGTACAAAACCAGTTTCTGCTGACGGTGAAGTCGCTTCGTGATGAAGCCGTGATCGTCAATGCCGTTCCCGCTGCGCTGAATGGCTGGAAACCTCATGCGAATGGCAAGCGAGGATTGTTTCTCGATTGTCGTCCCGGCACAGAAGCGATCTACGATGCTCTGGAGTTTACTCAGCCGGATGGCAAGCGACTGCTGTCTTTCGACTTTGAGGCACCTGGTTTTGTCGACGGGCAAGACATCGTGGATGCTCCGATTACTGCCGGCTCGATGCCATGGATGGTCACGGGATTCTGCCAGGCCCCGGCGACATCGAAAGCCAACTCCGCTGTCACGCTGGATCCGGCTGTGCAGGCCGCTGTCGCCAGATTAACCACAGCGCGGAATGCATTGCGATTGCCAACTCTGAAGATTGATGCGGCTGAAGCTCGCGTCGCCGCAGCGGAACTTGATCTTCAAAGCCTTAAGCAACGCATCAAAGCTGATAGGACCAGATACGCAACTGGGCTGTTATCCGGAGATCGAAAGGATGAGTCATCGGTAAAGGCTCTGATACAAAGAGCCTGTCAGACCGAGCGGAAAGCATCTGTGGCTTTGGCGAAGGCCAGTGTGATGGCCGCAGAGGTTGCGATTGCCGTTGCGGAGGCTAAAACGTTGGCCGCGACAAAGTCCGGCGATCAGGCGGCGATTGATACCGCGAACAAGGAAAAGCAGACAGCCGAAACAACTCGGACTGCGGCTACGACTGCGCTTAACACGGCGAATGCGAATTTCTCGAAAGAACCGGGTGAATACACCGCG
>CAIJTV010000829.1:0-3230 GCA_903823635.1 uncultured Planctomycetaceae bacterium | reverse complement strand
CGGGTCGTGCCTAGTCCAAGCAATGCTGGTGGCTTTAGCAGCCTCCCTTCGTGTTCTGGGAAAGCTGCTTCTCTCCCCGCTGTTTCAGGACAATTTGCAGTCGGACTCTGCGTCCGGGCCAACTCCGCCACATACATGTTTCCGGATTTATCAAACGTCAGCTGACAAGGTCGAGCGACATCCGTGTGCTGACTCAGGAATTTCCCGTCCGGCGTGAAACTCTGTAAGCGACTGTTCTCACGATCAGCGACATGCACAATTCCGTTCTGGTCGACCGCGATTCCGTGTGGGACCTGAAATTGCCCCGGCCCTCTTCCGGGTTCTCCCCAGGAAAAGAGTAACTGGCCATCAGCCGTAAACTTATGAATCCGCGCGTTGCCGTAACCGTCAGCCGCGTAGATTTCTCCGTCTGGCGAAAGCGCGATGTTGGTGGGGAAATAAAAGGGAAGACCGGAATAACGCACTGTCCGAAAGTCGATGCTGGTGGCTCCGGTATCCGACGGCTGCCCACTGGTTCCCAGTTTCCACAGCAGTGTTCCATCCGGAGAAAATTTGCGGACGGTATGATCCAGGTCATCGGTGCAGTAAACGCAGTCATCCGGACCGATCGTAATCCCATGAGCCCTTGCAAAGACACCTTCGCCCCAGGAACGCAGAAACTTACCGGATCGATCGAACACCATCACCGGATGCTCGCCACGATTGAACGCAAAGACGTTGTCGTGGGAATCGACGGCCACAGCAGAAACTTCCTGCCATTGATACTCTGCGGGACGCTGAGCCCAGTCAGCCACGGCTTCAAACCGAAAGGCATCAGTGCCAACAAAAACCGGGCCATCAGCAGTAACCGACGAACGATGAGACATGAAATTCTCTCTCACTGCGGTTTCCCGCGGCTTTGAAACAGAGTCGGCAAGTTCTAGCCGGAAATCACTTTTGCGTTCAGGCGATACTCCTGAGCACGTCGAGCATACTGGATCGCATTCTCCAGCAACCGCGAGATCTCCTCCTCGGTCAGCTCGCGTTTGACCTTCCCTGGCAACCCAACAACCAGGGAGCGATCAGGGATTTCCACTCCTTCAGGCACCAGGGCTCCGGCACCAATCAGGCAATGGCGACCGATCTTTGCACCATTGAGCACGATCGCTCCGATACCGATCATGCTGCCTTCGCCCACAATGCAGCCATGGAGCATCGCCTGATGCCCGATCGTGCAGTCCGGGCCAATCGTCAACGGACAGCCTGGATCCGTATGCAGCACAGCCAGGTCCTGAATGTTTGTCCGAGCACCGATCGTGATGGGCTCATTGTCTGCTCGCAGCACCGCGCCGAACCAAACGCTGGAGGCTTCCGACAATGTCACTTGGCCAATCAGCGTGGCATTGGCTGCGATCCAGACATCAGCCGATTGAAGTACGGGCTGATGGTCACCCAGAGCGATCAACATAAGCTTTGGCTTTCGATGGTCAACACCAATCCCTCGCTGACGCTTTTTGAAGTTGCACATTTCGTTAGGGCTGAAAGCCCGGCATATCCTCTGCCGGTGGCGTGAGCCACCGGAGTGCGGAAAACACGGCGCTTCGGGTTGTGAAGGAATTTGCAATGTGCGCACTCGCAGTTCACTCTTTGATGACCGTCGCTTTTTTGATGTAATCAAGCTTTGGGAACTGGGCGTTCAGGTAAGTGTTTCCACTGCTGTTGATTTGCCCCTGGTTGGGACTTTCTCCGTACTCAGCATTAATCTTATCTACGTTGTCCATTCCTTCGATCACTTCACCAAACGGAGAGAAGCCCTGGCTGTCAAGAAAGGCATTATCGACAAAATTGATGAACACCTGGGTCGTCCGTGAATCAGGTCCTGACGTTGCAAATGTCATGTAACCACGGCGATTGCTTTCCTTAGCAGGATCATCCTTCAAAGATCGTTCCCAGCCCTCTTGAGTTGAGGGGCTCCCGTTAATCCCGAACTGAACCATGAAGCCACGCACGACACGGAAAAATCGGCAGTCATCGTAGAACCCGGACTTGACCAGTTCATAAAATCTTCCTGCTCCGCGCGGAGCCCAATCGCGATGAACCAGTACAACAAAATCTCCCGCGGTCGTTTCAAATTTGACCGTATAACTTCCATTGGCCTCCGCGGCACTTTCGTCCGACGCCATTTCTGGTTTATCGGCAGGGATGACAGGTTCCGGAGCAACAGGAGGCGTCTCCAGATTCTTCTTCGCCTGCTCCATCTCTGCTAAAGAATCAACCATCGATTTGGGCTCGCCGTCATTCTGATCCGAACAGCCGGCAACGACGCAGATTGAGCCAAGCAAAAGACAATTCAGAAGGCTGCGCAACGCAAAATTGAAACAATGTGAGACCATGTGAAAACCCTGAGATCTTTGAACAAAGGTTTGAAAACAGAATCGACAAACTCCGCAGCGACACAACGATTCGAGATCGCCTCATCCCACCAACCGCAAAATCCAACAGCCGCCATGCCTGTGTTGTCAGCATTCTATAGCAGGGGTCGCCGTTGCATTATGGCTGCACGGGAATTTTCAGGCTGTGAGATTCTCCTTTTCGGAGAACACCTATCACCACCGTCTGTCCCGACTTTTTCTGTGTCGCACCATATCGCAGCAGATCTGAATCAGTCATCAAGTCAGACCGTCCGTCGTAAGATACAATCAGATCATCTTTCTGAAATCCTGCATTTTTCCCGGCTGCATGCGCACCGTAAAGGCCCACGTGCTTAACTTTCAGCAGCATTCGTTCTGCAGCAATTCCGGCCTCAGTTCGTTCCTCGGAGGAAGCCGTTTCGAAAACGAGGCCCCCCGTCACCATTCTCCGCAAGCCCCACGCACTGACTCGCCAGGAGATGTCGTCGAGGTTTCTCCAGCCAGAGGCAAGAGGAACGGTCAGGGTCTGCAATTTTCCGTCGCGATCTATTTCAGCCTTGAGCTTACCGCCGGCACTGGGAATCCCATTCAACACCCATTGGATATCCGCAACGGAAAGTATGGGCTGCCCATTGATTTTGACGATCGTATCCGCTGGCTGGAACCCAGCTTCAGAAGTCAATGAACCGGGCACAACGTCCTTGACCGTCGCGCGGCGAGTGGGGTCAAGAATCAGCCCCAGAGCTTTGGGATGTGGATACGGGTTGAGAATCTCATCCGGGATTGGTTTATTTTGTGATCGATAGTGTTCTCGAACTGCGTCACCAATCTGATGACAAT
>CAIJTV010000828.1:0-2890 GCA_903823635.1 uncultured Planctomycetaceae bacterium | reverse complement strand
GCAGAAAAGAGCACGACTGGACGACTGATCAGATGATGTGGATCGTCGGTCAGCACAAGAGGCCGAATCCTGATGAATCGAACAATTGCCGCCATCACTGCTTTATCCCTCGCGCCTTTTGCGGAACTGCCAGCGGCGGAACCAATGACCGAAATTCGTGTCGGGTTTATTGGGCTGGATTCGTCGCATTGCACGGCGTTCACCGAACTCCTGCATCGTGATGGAAACACCGGAGACCTCGCCGGTGTTCGAATTGTGGCAGCCTATCCGGGGGGTAGCGATGACTTTCCTCTGAGTCGCGATCGAGTTGCCGGATACACGCAGAAGATGTCGGAGATGGGAGTTGAAATTGTCGATTCGATCGACACTCTTTTGCCCAAAGTTGACGTCGTGATTCTTGGCAGTGTTGATGGTCGACAGCATCTGGCTCAGGTGGAACCCATCTTCAAGGCCGGCAAGCCTGTGTTCATCGACAAACCACTGGCTCATAATCTCAAAGATGCTCTGAAGATTCAGGCTTTGGGACGCCAATATAGTACGCCCTGGTTTACAGCGTCTGCTCTTCGATATCAGAAGGAACTGCAGTCAGTCCTGGCCAGTGAAGTGGCGGGGGAGATCGTCGGCTGCGACAGTTATGGGCAATCTCGTGCCGGCATCGGTCATGCGGATCTGGCGTGGTACGGAGTTCATGGTATCGAGACGCTCTACACAGTGATGGGCTCGGGCTGCGTTTCTGTGACGCGACTTCAAACCGACAAGAGCGAACAGGTCTCCGGGCTTTGGTCCAATGGTCGCATTGGGACGTATCGGGGCATCCGCGAACATACTCATAAGACCGGCTTCGGCGCGATGATCTTTGGCACAAAAACTCAGCAACATGTGCCGCTGCCGGCCGATTATGAAGGACTGGTGATCGAGATCGCTCGCTTTTTTAAGACGCGACAATCGCCCGTTTCGGAAGACGTCATGCTGGAGATTTTCGCGTTTATCGAAGCGGCCGATGAGAGCAAGCGGCAAAACGGAGTGCCCGTGACTCTGGCGAGCGTGATTGAGAAGGCTCGCAAAGAATCCGAATGAGAATTTCCGGTTCGGTCAGCATCGGTTGATGCGAGCGAGACGAGGAAGCGGGTAGACTTTCATCCTTGCGTGCCAAGAGAATCCCGCCGACGGAGCGACGGATGTACCGTACGCCCGTCGCTCCGTCGACGGGATTCTCTTGCCCTCCAGCATTCACCACATGTCTACTTTCTATCCACCATTTGTTGCGCCCTGAAACCATCATGCTCGAACTCCGAAATCCCCACAGTATTCTCGCCGCCCTGCAGGTTCGACCGAAAGCTGTGAAGCAGATTCATCTGCATTCGGACAATCCCGGTGAGGCCTGGGAACCGGTGATCGAGACGGCTCAGAAGCATCGCATCCCGGTGCGAGTCGGTGCGGTGGATCCTCGGACGGCCAAGTCTGGTCGCGATACTGAACGTGTCGGAGCTGGCTCAGCAACGGTCGAACCACCGTCTCCGCTGCCACTCGAGAAATTGTGGAATGTTGCGGAAGGCGAACGAGGATTGTGGTTGGCACTGGATCAGATTCAGGATCCTCAGAACCTTGGTGCGTTGTTTCGCCTTGCCGGATTCTTTGGGGTCAAAGGCATCGTGCTGACGAAGGATCGCAGTGCGTCCGTCAATGCGACGGTCTGTGACATTTCCGCTGGTGGTGCGGAACATGTTCCGTTTGCCGTGGTCGCCAATTTGGCTCAGGCCATGGAGAAAGCTCAGGAGAATCAGGTTTGGGTTCTGGGAACCTGCGAAAGAGCCGAATCATCAATCTACACCGTTCATCGAGATCGCAACTGGATGCTCGTACTGGGTAACGAAGGCACCGGACTTCGCCGACTCACACGAGATCGCTGCGACCAGCTTGTGTCGCTGCCACCTCAGGGGCCCGTGCCATCGCTCAACGTCGCCACTGCCGCCGCAGCATGCCTGGCCGTGATGAGTACGCCAAGATGATGTCACTACAAGGAGAAGGCAGAGCAGCACGGAAACGCATTCCCGAACAAGATTCTCCGGTAGGGCGAAAGTTTTGTTGAAACCGGATGGCTAAGGTTATGTCTCGCCGGGAAATCTCTAAACTGTTGAGGACCCACCGCAACAAAATCAAAGCATCGCCCCGCCGTCGTTTTCCGCTCTTCATCGAGGACTCACATGAATCCGCTCAGTCCGCTTCCTTTGCAGTATGAGTTCAGTCGTCACGCAACGCCTCGAGCAGAGATCGACTCCGGTGCTCGGCTCGTCATCGATTCAGAAGATGCGCTTTCGGGACAGTTGCGAAAGCCCGAAGATCGTCGTGATAAAAAAGCGATGCCATGGAGTAATCCGGTGAACGGACCGATCGTGGTTCGTGGCGCCAAACCGGGTGACGCTCTGGCGGTTCATATTGAGTCCATCGAACCGCTGATTGGGCAGTGCGCGACCTACACGGGTGCTCCCAGAATGCTGACCGAATGGCTCGGCCCGGACTGTCCGCCGGGAACTCGCATCTGTCCGATTCGCAACGGAGTTATTGAATGGAGTGACAAGGTTTCGATTCCGTACGCCCCAATGTTGGGTTGTCTGGGAACCGCACCGGACTGGGGCGTTCCTTCAACCGGCCCGGCCGGAAATCATGGCGGCAATCTGGACCTGCTCGAAGTCTGCCCCGGCAACACCGTGTATTTGCCGGTCTTTGTGCCCGGCGGTTATCTATATCTGGGTGATGTTCATGCTGCTCAGGGGCATGGAGAATTGTCCGCCACGGCTCTGGAAATGCCCGCGCGATCGACGATTCGAGTCGATCTTATTCCGGGCGCCAATCTGCCATCGCCGCGAATTGAATCGCCAACAGAGTTGAT
>CAIJTV010000827.1:0-1970 GCA_903823635.1 uncultured Planctomycetaceae bacterium | reverse complement strand
TGCTCAGAAGCAAACAAAGCCTGAAGCTGGAGCATCGATCGCGCGTCGAATCATCGCTCAGCCTGACGTAATCAAAGCGTGGGATCTGGTTCTGTCCCAGGAGTCCCTGACCAACAATCAGATCGCCGACGCTGTGGCGTACTTGCACGACAAGAAGCTTTACGAGGCGGCCGTTGAGGGATTGCAAAGCGCGATTCGGAATGATCGATCGGCTCCGTGGATTTACGATGTGCTGGCTCTTGAAATGAAGCTGGCGGGCCGCCCCAGTAAAGATATCGCGCGGGTGTTGGAGTCGCGGATCGACTTCAGCACGTCCGATGTGCAGCAGATGCTGATCGCTGCCGCTCTGCTTTCACGATTTGAAGCGTGGAATGAAGCCATCGCAATCTGCCGTGAGGCGACGGAACTGAATCCCGAGGTTCCACAGGTGTGGCTGCTTGGCAGAAGCATCGCCGACAAATCGAAGCAAGTTGATGCTCAGGTTCTTTTTCGTTGCGGCATCCTGACTTACGATTGGGGTACCGACTTTGAAGCCCATCATGAAGAGGCTCGCAAAGTCGTCAACGAACTTTGTCAGGACCTTGAAAAGCAGAACCAGAAAGAACAGGCCACAACTTTCCGTAAGCAGTTGGCGGACGCGAATACCAGAGATCTTATAGTCAACCTGGTGTGGGTCGGGGACGCGGATCTTGATCTGGCCGTTGTTGAGCCCGGTGGAGAAAAATGCAGCCGCAAACAGAAGTTGACAATGAATCGGGGTCGTCTTGTTCGTGAAGACAGTCCGGGCGATTCCGCGACTGCCAAACACATGGAAACTTATGTTTGCCAGACAGCGCCGTCCGGTGAGTATGAGTTGCGAGTTCAGTTTGTCCTGGGAAAAGCCGTTTCCGGCACCGCTGTCCTCGAGATTATTCAGCACGCTGGAACACCTGCCGAAAAACGCACGGCAAAAACCGTGGCTCTCGGGAAAGAAGATGCCGTTGTGAAAATCACGCTGGATGGCGGGCGGAAAACGCCGTAGCAGCTTCGACTGACTTTTGTACCCGGAGAAACTCTGCGCGGATGTTCAGGCCGACAACAACTGATGTCAGGTTCCATTGTGTTAACAAGGTCAGACCATCCGGGGCCTGATAAAACAACGGCCCGCTGTAAGGCTAAGCTCAGGAGTCGGGGCGCACGCTCTGCCAATGCGTCGTTTCAGCAGCAAGCAGTTTTGAAGCAAAAAAATGATTGGGCAAAAAATACTGGCCATCTTTTTGCCCATAACGCTTTCGTTCGATGGTCAACCTTAGCACCGCAGCGGGGCGTTGTGATAAACAAAGGGTGCGACCGAAAGATTTGCTGACCGAAAGATTACGGCCAAAGGCGTGCCGTTGGGCTTCATTTTTCGGTTAGTCAATTTTTCGGTCGACTGCCTTTAGTGGCACGAGAAAGAACAGCTTTCCGGCTTACGCTCGCAGACTCGCCAATAGCCCTGACTCACATGCACTAATGATGGACTTGATAACAGAATCCACTTCGTCAGTCGTCAGAGTTCGGTCAGCGGCCATAAAGCGACAGGTGATCAGATAGGACTTCCGATCGGCTGCAATCTGTTTTCCTCGATACTGCCCGCCAAACGATGTGCCAAGCAACAATTCTCCTGCGGCCTGAGAAACGGTCGATGCCAACTGAGCCCAGCTGACGGATTCGGGCAGGACGAAATTCAGATCTCGTGAAACCGATGGGAACCGAGGCAGCGGGGTATAACTTCGTGAAGGCTCAAACAGTTCTTCAATCAGCGGCAATCGCAGTTCGGCAATCGTCACGGCGTCCTGAAGATCCGATCGATCCAGAACTTCGCGGCTGAGTTCTCCGATCCAGCCCCAGACTACGCCGTTCAAAGACACCGAGGCGCCGCGGCCGGCGGTGAATTCGGGATTCTCCACAGGAGCTGTGGTGATCACCGAATGAGGTGCCAATTTCTGAGC
>CAIJTV010000826.1:0-3507 GCA_903823635.1 uncultured Planctomycetaceae bacterium | reverse complement strand
GAGTATGATCAACCACAAAGCCAGCGGGAGGTGTCCTCTCGGTGTCACCAATCGCGGAATAGGTGAACTCAAACTTCTTCTGCTCGGCAAGGAAGCGTTGAATGGTTTCGGGGGAAGATTTTCTGAAGGAGAACATCGTAACGCTCCGGCTGTTGCCCCAAGGCCCTGCATGACACTCACGGCATAACCGCAGAAGAATTCCCGCGGCAACCGACTATGGTGACCTCGCATGAAAACTGAAGCTAACAGCTTCAGCAGTTGTCGGCGAACTTCTTATTCCTGCTGGCGGCCCGTGGTGAGGATCTTCCAGGCCGTCTCAAAGTTGAAGACGCTTTTGAAGGTCGAGTTGGCATTCCTGCGGCAGGCCGCAACGAGTTGGGAACCGCTTTACACTTTTTTTGGGGCCGATCAGTGAACCTCGGCCGGGAGTCTGGGACATGGCTGGACTGAATCGAATCTTTCAAACCGTGTCAGAGAGGTCAGAGATTGAGCTTCAAGGATCCCAAAAAAGCTGCAAAATCCTGAAGTCGTCTTATCAGCAGACCGCAACTTGCTTTTGACGCAACTCGTTGTATGTATGGGTGTTCTGGCAGTTTCAATCGGTATAACTTGCTGACCTTCGAAGCCGAAGGTTGCAGGTTCGACCCCCGCCCGAGACATTTATCTAAAATCTTGCTCGCAATGATTTTAGAACCAAGAGCTCTTCAGCTGAAAGCTGTGGAGCTTTTTTTGTTCTCCCTGCTAATTGCCCCGGTAAATGCGCTGTTATCGGTAGAGGGGAGTAATCGAGCAGACATCTCTGGATCTGCATTCTGAGCAGAACTTGCTGCACGATGGTGCTTCTCTGTGGTCGCGAAGTCCTTGTGACCCACACCACTTTCAGAGTCTCCGCTGACTCGCCCATGTTGATCAGTCTTTGGGCAAATCCCCGTCGGATGTCGTGAGTACTCGCTACCTTGACCCGCTGGTGGATTCACGAGTCTTCTATCTGCAAAACGACACTAGCCTTCTTTGCAATCAGGCTGGACGACCATCAGTGGAAACTCGAGTGCCAATGCGTTCTCCCGCGATCACTCGTGCGATGTTGCCGATCTTTTTGTAATTGAAGACGACGATGTCGATGTTGTGTTCCATGCAGTGGTGCATGGCTTGTGCATCCATGACCTGCAGGTTCTGAGCAAGCACATCGCGGAATGAGATGTCGGTGTATCGAATCGCGTGAGGATTCTTCATTGGATCTTCGGAATAAACTCCGTCGACCTTGGTCCCCTTCAGAACAACGTCTGCATCCAGTTCGCGGGCTCGCAATGCAGCAGCGGTGTCTGTTGTTACGAAAGGACTACCTGTTCCTGCAGCCAGAATGACTACGCGACCCTTTTCCAGGTGCCGCAGCGCGCGACGACGAATGAATGGTTCAGCCACGCCTTCCATGCGAATCGCGCTTTGCAGGCGAGTAGGAACTCCGGCGCTTTCCAGAGCATCCTGCAGTGCCAGGCCATTGATGACAGTGGCCAGCATGCCCATGTAATGAGCTGTTGAAGGGACAATCTGCTGGCTGATATCGGCAAACTGTTTTCCTCGGAGGATATTGCCGCCGCCGCAGACGATCGCGAGCTGAACTCCGTTCTTTACCACGTCACGAATCTGTTCCGCCACAGAAGCCAGTTCTGCCATCGCAATGCCCGATTCACCTTCGCGGCAAAAGCTCTCGCCGCTGATTTTCAGAAGCACGCGTTTGTAGGGCAGGCGAAGGCTGGGGGTGGTCATTGAGCTATTCCCGAACGAGGTAATGCGAAAGATGATCAAGTCAGAGAAGCCCGGCTTCGCTTTGGAAAACCGGGCTTCTGATGAGAACTATTGCGTGAAAACGGATCTCGGTGGGCCCGAGAAAAAAGCAGGCCGCACCGAAAACGGATCGCGGTCACAATCAGGCTGATGCCCCAACCTTCCAGCGATGGTACGATACGGCTTCGAGGCCTGCTTCGGCCAACGCCTGACTGACAGTTTTGCTGTCGTCCTTGGCGAAGGGCTGCATCGTCAGAACGCCCTGCTCGGCGTAGAAGACCTTCATGCGGCCGTCGACCATCTTGTCGATAATGTTCTCAGGCTTCTTGGAAGCACGAGCTTCTGCGATCAGACGATCACGTTCAGCCTGAATCGTATCTGAGGCCAGTTGCGACGGCTGAGTTACTGTCGGGTTCAACGCTGCGATGTGCATCGCAACGTCCTTCATAACGTCAGCATTCTTTGCAGTGCCAGAGGCGATGAACAACACGCCGGTCTTGTAGTCGTGATGAACATAGCCAGCGACCGGGCCTGCAACTCGAGCAATTCGATTGACAACGATCTTTTCACGGATCTTGTTGACGATCTCTTCGTACTGTTCCTGGAATGATTGAGCTGCTCCGGCAGCTTTCTGGCTCATCAGAGCCGCCACATCGGCAGCACCTGGACCAGCCAGAAGAGTATCGACCATAGCCTGACCGAACTGCTGCATGACTTCGCCGGTCGCGACTGGTGCTGATTCGCACTGGATTTCAACCATTGCGGCTTCTGAACCGTCCGGCTTGACAGCCAGGAAGACTCGGCCTTCCGCAGTGACATTGTCAGCTCGCTTATCCTGAACCTTCTTGAACATATCTTTCAGGATCTGCATCGCCTTGGCTTCATCGCCACCAGCTTCGGTGAGTGCCTTCTTGCACTCCATCATCGGGAGGTCTGTCTTTTTTCGCAGAGCGTTAACGGCTGCGGCTGTAATTTCTGCCATGAGAAACTCCTTGGGGCGATCCTTGATTTGTACATTCGCTGTGTCTGCGAACTGCCGGATCGTCTGTAAATCAGGGGATAGAAAACGTCGCGTCAGGGATCACAAAAAGGCAAAGGACACATCTCTGGCCGAGATGGTTCGATACACTGACGCGGCGGAGTTAAGAACGAAAGAAGACGACGGTCCCAAAGAAACCGTCGTCTAAGTGTTGTATATCGCTGATTTCATCCTGCCATGACGTTGTGCGTCATGGCCACCATAACTCAGCGAATTGAAGGAACGGCTTTTGGCTCGTTCGGATCAATGTCTTCTTTCTTCTTGTGATCATCAGGACGCAAGCTGCGACCCTGCTTGATCGCATCTGACAGATGCAGAATCACAAGCCGAATAGATCGCAGGCTGTCATCGTTGCCTGGAATTGGCAGATCGACCATGTCTGGATCTGAATCGGTGTCAATCAGAGCCACAACCTTGATGCCCAGTGAGCGAGCTTCAAGGACGGCATTCTTTTCCTTGGTCGGGTCAACAATGACCAGACATTCAGGAAGGCGATTCATTTCTCGCATGCCGTTCAGGTTGCGATAGATCTTTGTGTACTCGCGTGTCAGTGTTGACTGCATCTTCTTCGAGTAATTTCGGATCTCACCTGTTTCACGCAGGTTCTCGAGTTCTTCGAGGCGTTTCAGACGAGTACGAATGGTTCGGAAGTTGGTCAGCGTACCACCCAGCCATCGCTCGGT
>CAIJTV010000825.1:0-2828 GCA_903823635.1 uncultured Planctomycetaceae bacterium | reverse complement strand
TGCTCAAACGAATAGAATGCTGTTCGCCGGGCGCTTACAGGAATGCAACAATCAATCCGATGCCGATGAGCAGTTCGAAAGAGTGGATTGCGACAGACGCTTCGAAGAGATGCAAAGTAATGCCGTGATACATCAGGCAAACTCCTGCCACGGATCAGTGGTCGGAGCTTTTCCTCCACCGAGGAAGATGAGCAGAATGGCAATTCCAAAGAACAGACCAGAGGTGAAAAACTGCATTGTGTTGAAGATCGACAGGAATATCCCAGCCCCAAGGCAGTAGACCGGAACCTTCTTCACCATTGGCTCCTCAAAAGTACGAAATGCCTTAATAGTGCCAACAAGACCGACGATTGTCTGAACCAATCCCAGGAGGATGAATTTTCCTCCAAGGGCAGTTGCATCGGCAGCTGCAGCAGAGCTACTAGTCTGTTTTCCCATCTCGCCAAGTGTCGAGAAGCAGATTCCCGTACAGAGGCCGACCATGAGACTAAATGAAACACCAAGAATACCCAAGACAAGGACGGCTGTTCGCATGGTTTGAATTCGCCAGTTGATGAGGGGTTACGGGTTGGGGAATGAGAACTGTGGGTGTTGGGGCCCTGAAAGAAATTCGTCGTTTCTTTTGCGTGACCACTGAAGCAGGAATGAAGATCGATTGATGCGGATATCAGGGAAAACCGACTCCAAATTTTGGACAGCTCTGAAGTAGTGCCAATCTAAAAGTGGCCCGCCGCAATCTTTTCTGATTCGACTGAATGATTGACCTACCGAACGAGGATGCAGTCCCTGAGCATGACGTTGCCGAATTTCCCATCACAACGCCCCTGAATGGTCAGATACTGACTGGGTCTGAGATCAGCTGCTTCGTCTTCAAAGCTTTCAGCAAAGAAACACTGAATCGAGAATATCTCATACTCGTCCGTCTGCTAGTTTCACAGGCAACGGCTTCGGAACCAGGCGAACGAGTACGACAGGGTCTACCCGGTAATTGACCAAAATTCTTCGGTCAATAAGTCCACGAATCACAGGAATGCGCATAGCGGCTCGTTACCGGGTAAACCGGGATCTTGTCCGACAGTTAACGGGGATGCTGAGTCTGTGGGTGGTTGTCAGACGGCAAAGCGCCGAATGGAGCCGAGACTGCTGAAACAGATCAGCTCAACGACAAATCCGTGATGGTCGTCCGGTCATGGCTTTGTCGCTTCAACTTCCTTCCAGAACTCGGTGATTGGTTTGTCATTCACTGTGTCCAATGTCTTGATAGAACGAAGTAGATCAGTATGTTGCTGAGGATTGAAAACGAGGCCCAGATATCGAAGTGGCATGTCCTTGATGACGGAGAAATCACTGAGGTGATACGATGACCCTGACAAAATCCGGAGGCTCATTCCTTTCAACGGTGTAAGGTCACTGACCAGCGAATCGAAGATCCAGAGTTCGTTCAAAGGGGCTCCCGTCAACGGCGACAGATCGTGAACTCTTGTCTTGCTGACATCCAAGAACTCCAGTGGCATCCCTTTGAGCGGCGAGCAATCTGAAACAAGCGTTCCGCTGCAGTGGAGAGAGGTTACCCAACCACTTGCGGTAACCATCGAAGTCGTCTTGATTGCTCGGTGCCATGTCGAGGTTCCTGTCGTGTTATGGGCGGTGAACCATGCACTGTTTGGTGGCTGCTGCGGAGACACTCGGCGATCTTGAACCAGCGGCGACTGCCACGACATTTCAACGGTCGTTCGACCAACGATCTCGAATGTGTTCGGGGATCGCAACCTGCGTCCCTACGGCCTCCAGAATTGAAGTCATGTGGTCAAACTCAAGATTGTCCGCAAGTTCTCCACTGAAATTCCCATACATCCGTTGCATGTATAAATCAGCAATTGCCTTAGCTTCCTTTCGCTGTTTTTGTGGATCAAAGGGAATCATTGCAAACTTGTCTTGAGCCTCCTGCACGGATGCCACGTGCTGTTGCAGTTCCGACACGCTGATGTTTCCACGTGGCTGATTCGTGTAGGCGTCCACGAGTGTTCGGAATGCGGCCAGTTTGATTCCGTCCTGCAAGAGGGAGTCGTTGCTGATTGGTGGATTTGCCGCATCCGTTCTATCTGTGGCTGACTCAAACGACGAACCGTTTACGCCAATTAAAATCAAAATGCAGCAGACCGCTCCGACCCCTATTCCGATAGGCTTCCCCCACGATTTGTGCTGATAGTTGCTGCCGAAGTTCTCCTTCACGAATCGAACTTGCTTTTCGTTGTCGGTGCAGGCCCAGACCACGAACATCAAGCAGCCGATGTACCGAAAGATTGCCGTGATAACCGCAGTGTCCGGCGTGATGACTGCAAGAAATAGGAACGCCAAGAAGCCGTAGAACCAAAGCATCGAACGCTTGGCCCTCGCCTCTTCACCGAGTGTCTTCCAGTTCTGCATCGTCAGGAATGCACCGAAGGCAGGGGTGAACAGCAGACACCAAAGCCGTGCAGCAAACGGATTCCAAAGTGCCGAGGACAGCAACGCTGATGCGGTCGGCGAAAGCGGCGGCATGTTTCGAGCGGGCGTGGTTGGTAGCGAAGGATTCGCTGAAGGCTGAGGCAGCGGAGGTGGGACCGGCATGGCTGGCGGTTCGACTGGTAATAACCCTTTCACAGCTCTGGCTTGTTTCCACTCAGACCAGCCTTCTTTCCAAATCAGATCGCTGGGAGACAGGCCACCATTCGCCGCCAGTTGCTTGAGGTCGTCTGTCGAAACGGGGCCGATTTGTTGGCCGCCCTTGGAGTAGTGCCATTCCTGATTGTTGACCGCCATTGTTTTTCTTTCTGATTCGACTGAAT
>CAIJTV010000824.1:0-3569 GCA_903823635.1 uncultured Planctomycetaceae bacterium | reverse complement strand
TTCGCGAGAAGCTTTGTACGCTTATCTGATCGGCCGCTCTTTCAATGAAGAGGCTTTGCCAGAGATCGTGAAGCAATACGAATCATTCAAACGAAACACGAATCCTGGCAAGGTGAAGGCGCCTGACGTTCCGTTCCAGATGTTGACGGCTCTTCCTCTGACTAAGAAAGACTGGCAGCAGATTGCACGAAACGCGTCATGGACGATGACTCGCATGAACCTTAACACGTTCGTGCGACAGGGTGTGTTTGAGGACAAGGACCTGATCGGAGTTGTTGCAAACCGGCTGAAGAATGCGAACCTGATTGAGAAGGCTAAGGTCTTCCCATATCAGTTACTGACAGCCTGGATCAGTATTACCGACGAGGTTCCTCGACCAGTCAAGGATGCTTTGCAGGATGCGATGGAAATTGCGATTCGCAACGTGCCTCAGATCAGCGGACAGGTGTATGTATTCCCGGATATTTCCGGATCGATGCAATCTCCTGTGACGGGTCATCGAGCAGGTTCAACAACGGCCGCGAAGTGTATCGACGTGGCCGCTCTGGTTGCGGCCGCAGTGATGCGTAGCAATCCGGATACGGTTGTTGTGCCGTTCAGTGACCGAGTAACACCTTGCCAGCTGAATCCTCGGGATACGGTGATGACGAACGCTGAAAAGCTGATGAAGTTGCCATCCGGAGGAACCAATTGCAGCCTGCCGTTGCGGCACCTGAACGAGTCGAAGGTCAAGGGAGATTTGATCATCTACGTTTCCGACAACGAATCGTGGATTGATTCTAATCGACATTCTTACTTCACCGGTCAGGCGACTGAAACGATGAAGGAGTGGATGGCGTTCAAGCAACGCAATCCACAAGCGAAGATGATCTGTATCGATATTCAGCCCAATGGGACAACTCAGGGCAAGGAGCGGTCAGACATCATCAACGTCGGAGGATTCAGTGACCATGTGTTTCAATTGATTGCGGACGTCGCTGGCGGCCGCTTTTCGGAGAACCACTGGGTCAATGAGATTTCTCAGATGAGAATTTGATGGTCGCAGGGTTTTCAGTTGGCAGTCGTCAGTTGGCAGAGGAGTCGCAGGTGTCAGACCTTGCGGCTGCTGAACACTGTTAACTGGCGACTGACGACTGGTAACTCTTTCGAGAAAACGATCCGAATGCCGATGGGACTACATCGACTCAGGGGGTTGCGGGTTCGAATCCTGCTCGGTCATGCAAATGGTCGGTAGCTCAACTGGATAGAGCACCTGAAAAACGTCTCGTCAAAACCTTGTCGGATCTGCTTTTTAAATTTCAGATCTCAGATTTGAAATCTCCTGTTCGAAATGCGATTGCCTGAACACTGAAAACTGAAAACTTTCCTCTAACACCGTTCGAATGCCAGTAGGACTACATTTAACCGTTGTGTCGCAGGTTCGACTCCTGCCAGGGTGCGAGAGCATTCTGTAGCTCAGTCTGGTAGAGCAAACGACGTCTTACGAACCCCCTTGTCGAACGATGTTTGAGGTGAGTTGGCAGTTGATATTGAGCAGTATTTCAAATTTCAAATGCTTCACACTGACCACTTATTTTGAAACCTCAAAGATCGAATGCTGTTGGGATTACATTTCGTCAATGTCGCACATCTCAACGAACCCTTGTCGAACTTTGGGACTTTCCATTGTGAGCATCAGTCAGGGAATGCCATCGGGAATACATTGGCAACCAGCGGGTTCAAACCCCGCCCCGCGAAAGCGGAGAATTCTCGATCCCTCCTTGTCCCTTGTTGATCCTGATCTTGCTTGTGAACTTCATCTTAATCTTCGTAATTGCTGAATACTATCTGAGAACACCGCATCACGAATGCAGATGGAACTACAAGGCTGTAACCCTCGAGGTCGTGGGTTCGAATCCCACCGGCTCCATTCTCTGAAGCAAGCCACGACTCGCTTCAGCACTGGGGCCGTAGCTCAGTCCGGTAGAGCGCGCAACGTTTCATCAATTCTTGTCGTGATCGGTTTTTCTGTAGCCATCTCGCTCCATCGAGATGAGCCTTATAGAGTGCAATTTGTATGGCCGAAGCCAATTGCGATTAGTGCAAAGCATGCATGACGCGGTATTGAGGATCGACCAGAACATCTTTATTTGAGTGCACTCATCAAGGCTCGTCTCGGCGGAGCGAGACGGCTACTGAAGTTCCGAGTTCATGGAGCGAAGATCACGGGGGATTAGATCTTCTTTGCCAGCTTCACGACCTTTTCTTTTGGCCTGTCTTTCTTATCACCAAGATCACCCTCTGCGATTCCTCTCTGTGCTCCCTGTGACCTCTGTGGTAAACCTGCGATTCAACCAAGAACCAAGAACCAAGAACCAAAACTCGGAGGGCTGACGCCCTGCCGCTCGCCTTTGGAAAGAAAGATCATGGCTTACGAACTCATCAGCACCGGCGAAGCAACAGCAATCCTGCCGACGACCGATTCCAACACAAAGCCGATCACAGTCATCGGAACGCACGCCATCCGCAGTACATTTGATGAAGGCTGCCTGAAGCAGGCCGTCAACTCACGGCTTGCTCCGGGAGTCACAGATCTCGTGCTGAACCCGGACGCTCACTGTGGTTACGGAGCTCCTGTGGGTTGCGTGATGGTTTCGCCAACCCACATCTATCCGGGACCGGTCGGTGTCGACATTAAATGCTCAATGAGCCTGTTGCAGTTGAGTGTTCCGGCTGAAGAAATCAACGATCGACGCATACGACGAGCACTCATCAATGCCATCTGTGAGCGAACTCCGACAGGAGCTGGTCGCGGTCAGCAGAGTGCTCCAAAATCTCGGCGAGTCGACGAGACACTCGGTCGGCAGTTGATGCTGGAAGGCGCTTCGGAGTCGGTTTGTAATCAGCTCGGAATTCCCCCGGAATGGGCGGAACGCTGCGAAGACTCTTTCCACGTTGGCCACGATGAGACTCGTGATGCATTGGGAGCAAGTCTGGATCGTCATATGGAAGTCGGGACCTTTCGCCACAAGTTTCCTGGCAAGATGAAACAACTGGGATCTTACGGTGGAGGTAACCACTTCGGCGAATGTGAAGTCGTTCATCTGGAAGACAACGAACGTGCTCGCAAGGCCGCTGAAGTCTTCGGAATGAAGGATAACCACGTAGCGTTTTTGTCGCACTGCGGATCACGCGGCATCGGCCATAACCTGGCCGATGGTCAGTTTAAATCTCTGCAGGCGAAGTTCGCGAAGTGGGATATCCCGTTGCCGGGGAATGATCGAGAACTCGTGTATGCACCGCTGGGAACAGAGGAGGCTAACGCGTATCTCGACGACATGGCACTGGGAGCCAACTTCGCGACAGCCAACCATATGTTGATCAACGCCTTGGTACTGGAAGCGTTTCAGGAGATTATTCCCGGAACGACCGGACAGCTCGTGTACTTCATCAGCCATAATATTGCTCGCAAGGAAGTTGTGAACAACAACGTCGCCTGGGTTCATCGTAAAGGGGCAACTCGAGCGTTTCCGGCCGGGCATCATTCGCTGAAGGGGACTCGTTACGAAAGCACCGGACATCCGATTCTG
>CAIJTV010000823.1:0-5959 GCA_903823635.1 uncultured Planctomycetaceae bacterium | reverse complement strand
TGATGCGTCCGGTCGCCACAGGTGTTCGCATTCAAGTGAATGGTATCGAGACCAGCGATGTGACGCCCGACGCTCTGCCGGATCTCTTCTACGGTGCCCCATTAAGACTCTCCGGGCGATACAAGAACTCCGGGGACGCAACGATCACCATTGAAGCCGATGTCATGGGACAGCCGATCAGCCAGACGGTGCAGGTCACGTTTCCAGAGGTTGAGGATAAGAATCCTGAGATCGAACGAGTGTGGGCGTTTCAGCAGGTTGAACAACTAATGGCTGACATCCGCAAGAACGGAGAGTCTTCGGCCGCAGTGTCGAAGATCATCAGCCTCTGCGAAGGATACTCGATTGTTGGTGAGTATGCGTCATTCATTGTTCTTGAGAATGACGCCGAATACGGTCGCTGGGCCATCGCCCGGCGAAATGCGATTCGCGTAACGCGAGATGACAAGGCACGACTCCAGCTTCAACAGCAGCTTCAACTCCTGAGGGATTCCGCATTGGCTCAATCGGGCCCAGCAGCACCCGAGACTGTTGCCGCCTCTGAATCCACTCAGCAGGATCTTTCGCAGACTGTTCCAGCGTCGGCAGCAAGTCCCGCTTCTGCGAGTCCGGCCATTGCCCCGGTTCAAACGACTCCGACGGATCTGAACTGGGCACCATCATCAGTTCCTTCGGTCAGTCCGTCCTCCAGTGGGGGCGGAGGAAACGGTGGAGGAGCAATTGACCCGATCACCGGACTGTTCGCCGCGGGGCTTGCCGCGTCTGCGATACTCAACCGGAAACGACGGACATCAACGCCGCACGGGCAATCTTCGAAAAGCTCCTGAGCTTCCGCCGTCGCGAAGATGGTGATCGAACGAAAGCAGGTTGCCGAATTGACGTTCGACAACCTGCCTTCTGTCCTGCGGCTCAAACAAGATCCAACAACGACGCCTTATTGATCAGGGTTAATGCCATGCAGATTCGTTCCCTGTTAGTGCAAACACCAATCACAATGTTGATTTCAGTATTCGTCATCATCGCGCATGTGGCTGGCGAGTTCTCTTCTCCGCTGACGATTGACTTCAGAAGCATCTCGTTCGCCGACTCCTATCGTGTTTGCACGTGTCATCTGCTGCACTGGTCGTCGAACCACCTTCTGTGGGATCTGGCGATGTTCATAACACTGGGAGCCATTGCTGAAGTGAACATGTCGCGACATTACAGATGGACTCTATTTCTGTCGGCTTTGCTGATACCGGCAGGCGTCATGCTGCGTCATCCTGAGATGGAAACCTACCGAGGCCTCAGCGGCATCGATACGGCACTCTTCGGACTCATAGTCGCTGATCTGCTCGCCCGCCGACTCGTTGAACGCAACTGGAAGTCGGCCTTCTGGTTCTCCTTGCTGCTCATTGGGCTACTGGCAAAAATGCTGGCAGAAACTCTTGCCGGGACGAACATCTTTGTCAGCGACACATCTTTCGTCCCCGTACCGATTGCCCATCTCATCGGCGCCGTGATTGGCCTGATGATTGGTTTCGGAAGTTACATAATGCTCCCGAGAATCCAGAAAGAGACATGGCACTTGAATCATAAGTGGAGACTACCATTTAACTTAACACGATAATGCGCGATCTATGAGTAATGAACCAAACCAGCACCGGAGTGGTTGGCAAGTCCGCGGGCGATGTCGGTGCTGTCCTTCGATTGCAGGCCAACCAGTGAGCCCCGGGGCGAATTCGCCTTAGAAGCCTGTGATGCCGTCGGTCAGACAAGATTTGGTGCCGTCACGAACAACCGCTGGCGAACGCAAAGTTCACAACGCCCGGATAATTTAACGATGGCGTCTCCTCGACCGCGTTATCGATTCATTGCTGACAGTTGACACACTGGAGCGGCTTCATCCCGGATATGCCACCGAGCGAGGTTCCAGGACCCAACTCCTTGCCCTTTCATTTCGCAAGATCCACTGGGATTCTCTGCTGGTGACGCGAAAATCTATCACTACGCTAGTATCGGTGCTCTGATTCACTGATCCGAGTGAAACAATCTACGATGGCTGGCCCCCGTGCCTGGCGCTGCGATGCGGCTGGTGGCACCAATCCGGCCGGGCGGATCATGCGTCGACCAATGTAGCCATCTCGCTCCGCGAGATGAGCCTTGTGCGATGCACGTTGCACCGCCAAGACCAACGGCAGTTTTTAAACAGCATTGATGAAGTTGTGCTGAGGATCGCCCCGGAGTTTCCATTGCAATGGGCTGGCTGCAAGGACACGTCTCGACGGAGCGAGACGGCTACTTTGGGAACGGCTTAACGTCGATCTGCAGTTCTAACAGGGTGGCATTTCTACGAAGTGGGCGTGTGCAGGCACAAGAAATCTCCGTGAGGATTTTCCTCTGCAAGCCAGCTTGTTATCAAAATTTAGCGGCCTCATTACTGCTTCAGGTTGCTCCGCAACACAGCCCATCCACGCCGTGCCGGCAAGGCGATTACCGAAACGAAGAGTATGTCGGGGCGGAGCTGGATCCAGCTCTACTCAGGATTTGGAGGCCAGAACTCCTCCATCAGGGCGTCTCGAATACTCGTGGCATCGGCATTGATGCTCCTGAGCAACAGATGCCAGAAGGCATCATCTCTGCGGGTTCTTGCCCAAAACTGTGCCGCATTGCCAACACGATCGCTGATTCGCACATTCAACAAATCGTCACGATTGCGACGTTGTGAATCACGGCGGACAAACCTGGTTGAACGTCGGCGGTTCCAGAGGGAACTGATTGCCGGACTGAAGAGGTGAAGTAGGGATATGCAGCTATTATGCAGGGCGAACTCAAGCAACTAAAGAATACGGCATCTATGAACCATTTGGCCAGAAGACGAGACTCCGCCCAGAGAATTCGCACTGGCGCCGCTCATGTGTTGATCACTGCGATGATGATTGTGTTCCTGATCGCCGCTGCAATTACGGTGGACTTTGCCTACATGCAACTGATCCGAACGGAATTGCGAACGTCGACCGACGCGGCAGCGAAGGCCGGAGCAGAATCTCTGGCGAGAACTCAGGATGGAAATGCGGCCATCGCGGCAGCCATCGCCGTGGCTCGCGTCAACAAAGTCGGCCAGATGCCCTATACGATCACTTCCGGGGATGTTCTTTTAGGACGCGTTGTGCCGCAGGCTAACGGGGCCTGGGGATTTAGTCAGGGAGCCACTCCGTTCAATGCGGTGAGAGTTAATGGACGCGTCGGGCAAGGGGGCAGTTTTCAGTCGCTGCCATTGTTGTTTAGTTCGAGTCTGGGCCACAGGCCGTTCTCGACACACACTTTTGCCACGGCCGGGCAGGCCGAAGTGGAAGTGTGTTTGTGTCTGGACCGATCGGGATCGATGACAGAATTGATTTCTCGCACCAGGACTCGCTGGGAGGCGTTGAACTCGGCCATTTCAATTTTTCTGACGGAAGCCGGCAGAGTGGCAACTCCGCCACGAACAGCGCTTGTCACCTGGTCCAGCAGTGCCAGTCTGGACTTTGCTCTGCCTTCCCCTGTCGGCTACTCATGGGATTCGAATAAATCCTCGGTTCAGACGACGCTCAGCAGAATCTCGCCAAACGGAATGACCAATCCGTCGTCAGGGCTCGATATCGCGATGAACACTCTTCTGGGAACTAATGGTCGTGGTTACAGCAACAAGGTGATCATCCTGTTAACGGACGGCGAAGCGAACACAGGCCCTGACGCCCGTACAAGAGCGGCGACTGCCAGGAACAACAAGATTCAAGTCCATTGCATCAGCATGATTCCGCAGCGGACCAGTTTGCTGGATGATATCGCAAACACCACAGGTGGCGATTCGTACACAACGACCGACACAGCCGGGTTAGAAACCGCTTTTCGCGAAATCGCTCGCAACTTGCCGATCGCACTGGTGGAATAACTCAGGAGCATTCGCACTGCATCATGGAACGAGCATGTCCGGTGAAATCCCTTCGGATCGCAGGTTTGAACTGAGGATCGGCTCGGGGGTTCCTCGGCGATCGGCTGGATTCAAGGACACGTCTCGACGGAGCGAGACGGCTACTTTAAAAATTGCTGGAGCAAATCGGCCCAATTACAGTTTGTTACCACGAAAGACACGAAACACACGAAAGAATCGCATTGAGTTATTTTGACACACGTCGTGTCTTTCGTGGTGAACTCAACTTTCTGACGAAGGCGTATCGCGAAGTCAGGCACGAATGCTCAACACGCATCATCGAGTCGGCCGCCCATGTAGCCATCTCGCTCCGCGCGATGAGCCTTGTACGATGCACGTTGTGGTCCCCAAGCCGACCGCCAAATTCAAGTCCGCGTTGATGAAGTTGTACTGAGGATCCGCTGGGAGTTTCCTGTGCAATGGGCCGGCTGCAAGGAAACGTCTCGACGGAGCGAGACGGCTACTTTGGGAACGGGTTGACCATCGATGATTGGTTTACAGAGGTGGCATTTCCATTCGCTGAGAGTGTGCCGCAGGCTCAAGAATCCTCTGTCAGGATTCTCTTCTGGAAGCCAGCTTGCCATGCAAGTTCAACGTGGAACGTGAGAAGGGCTGATTGAGAAAACTCCATAGCCACTCTGCAAATAGAAACCAGAAAGGGACTTTTTCTGGTCCTTGCCCCAGCGAGACGAGTCGCGTTTGATCTCAGGTATGGCTGTGCCACCCAGCGGCTTACAAAGCCAGCCCTGTGGGACGAGCAAAGTCTCGCCCGAATTGCATACTTGGTCGCAATAGGCCGAGAAGTCCGCTCCATCAGACTCGGCAACGAGAACCTACCGAAATACGCGACTTCAATCCATGAAACTTCATCAAACATTTCTGCGTGACATTCGGCAAAGTCAAGTGTTAGAATTCGGGAATGAGCACCATCAACTATCTCGATCGAATGCTGCAGCCCGTCACGGAAGCGATGAGCCCCGAGTTTGCCAACAAGCTGATCAGCTTGCGGGCCGATGAGGAATTACTGTCACATGTCGAGCAGCTTCGTGGGAAGGCGAATCAGGGAACCATGACAGCAGAGGAAGAAGCTGAGTATCGTGATTTCGTTGAAGCAGTCGATGTGATCTCGATATTGCAGGCCCAGGCTCGAAGAGTTCTTGCGAAACCTTCACGATAGTCATGGACGCGACCACCAGAACGATTGTGCGTGAGCGAGCTGAGTGGCGGTGCGAATACTGTGGTATCCCGGAAGCAGCAACGCCGTTTGTTCCTTTCCATGTTGAGCACGTCATTGCTCAACAACATCTGATCGATGACAGCCTTCAGAACCTGGCCCTTGCATGTGACCGATGTAACGCCTTCAAAGGTCCCAACCTTTCGAGCGTGGATCCCGTAACCAATGCTGTTGTGCATTTGTTTCATCCACGAATTGACAATTGGAAAAAGCATTTTGATCTCGTTGAGGGATCCATCGTTGGGCTTACGCCGAAAGGCCGCGCGACAGTCCGTCTACTTTGTATGAATGCTCCCCGCCGCGTCCAACTTCGCGAGGAATGGACCAAAGAACAGAAGGACTGGTGACAGAGTTCATTTTTCGAGCCAGTCCATTTTCCAGGTGAGGGTGTGCAGCAAGATCGCCAACACTGGATCACCAGTGTCTGGGGCGGGAATTGTGAGTTTGAGCGACGAGTAATCGGGGCCATCCAAACCCAGAATTCCAATAGCAGCGGATTCGTCGGATGGCGAACAGGAAACTCCCCCGACCCCACCGGGTCGACCCCGGTGGTCCATGGGCTTCTGCACCACTTGAAATCAATCTCTCCCGGAACCGGGCGGCCTTGGCTAGACTCGATTGCAGTGATGGCGCCGGATGCGACGGTAAGCGGAACGGTCCGCGATAGTAGTTCGATGGTGCTGACCAGGCGGCTCTCGATGGCCCCGGTGTCTGCTGGGCCATTCGGGTCGATAACGTCATTCCACTTTGCCGTTCAGAAAATCCAGTAGTGC
>CAIJTV010000822.1:0-2173 GCA_903823635.1 uncultured Planctomycetaceae bacterium | reverse complement strand
GGGTATTGTGCACCGCCATTTCCAGCTGAACGGCAAGACCGTTAACAAGCCGGGCATCATGGTTCGCCCTGGTGACGTTGTGACGATTCGTAACCGACCAAACGTTCGCAAGTTGTACAACACAATCGGCGAATCAGCCCCATCAGCCAGTGCTGAATGGCTGTCAGTCGACAAGGCTGCGATGAAGTGCATCGTCACGACGCTGCCAACCATCGACGACGTTATGCTTAAGGTTGAAGTAGGCAAGGTCGTGGTATTCATGTCACGCTAGTCGACTCTCCGACACAGCTTCGAAAAAGGGCTGCGTCAGAAGATACAACTTAAAAGGGTCGAGGACTGGTTCCTCGGCCCTTTTTTCGTTGGTACCGCAAGCAGGCTGATGGCCAAATTGTTTAACGGCAAGCCGCAGGCGTCGTCATCCGGTTTCGCCTACGCCTGCGGCTCGCCGTTAAACGAAGCGCTTAATGCGTAACCAAATCAACGCCCTGCAAGGCTTCCGCTGGCAATGGCCTTTCTCGAGGGCGACCAGCAAGTGCGGCGAACCACCAGAATCTTCCCGGTGCACTTGTGTGACAGGCCGTCACGCATTCAAAAAGCTTGATGTGCGAAGCGTGCGGCGATGTGTGCATGGCATGCAAGGCTCTGGAATTCCCATACGCCATCGAATGCCATCCGTCGCTGATTTCTGCAGGTCTGAGCCATGAAATCTTCCCTGAGTTGACTTCCGGCCTGACTGCAAACTCCGGTTTCCGGGATTTCTCACCCTCTTGTCAGCAGTAACTCAGCGATTGGCACACTCGGTGCTTTGTCACGACTTTTGTCCGATGGCAGTGAAAACTTTGAGGCAAACTCGAAGGCGTCATCGAAGTACAAATACTCGTCTGTTGTGACAGGTCATGTATTCAATGATTTCAGCACGCAACTTTTCTTATCTCGGGATGGCGTTTGTTTGCCTTGCTGGTTGTCAAAGGGCTGAGCCGGTCCAGTGGACCGCGAGTGCTCAGACTTCAAAACTTGCTCCGGAAATCGGTGAGGCGGTAACCAAAGCTGTCGTCGAAAATGCCGGCACCGCGCTTCGTCCCAAGCTTGTCAGCGAGACGACACCAGACTTTAAGCGTGAGCTGCATTTGAAGCTGGGACAGAACGTTTATCTCAAGCGATGCGTTCAGTGTCACGGCGTGAACGGGGATGGAAACGGCCCCGTCGCTGCCAGCATGTATCCTCGTCCTCGCGACTACACTCGCGGTATCTTCAAATTTACGTCAACGCCGTACGGAACGAAGCCGCGGCGAGAAGACCTGATGGCCGTGTTGGACCGAGGCGTCGTAGGAACATCAATGCCCAACTTTCGGCTTCTTCCAAAGCAGGAGATCCAGGCCGTTGTTGATTATGTCATTGTGCTGGCTCAGCGTGGTGAGATGGAATATCAGTTGGCTATCGAGGCCGAGGCCTCAGAAGAACTGGATCCGGAATACGTTCCTGAAGTTGTGGAAGTCGTGGGAACTCGCTGGGTTGATGCGACTCACTCGCTGACTCAACCGCTGACGCCGGAGCCCGAGTTGACCGAAGAGCGAATTGCTCTGGGGCGCGCCGCGTTTCTCTCCAAGGGTTGCAATAAGTGTCACGGTGACGACGGTCGTGGTCATACGAAGGACAACATCGGCAAGGATTCCTGGGGCTTCTCAACGCGAGCTGCAGACCTGACGTCGGGCATGCTGCATGGAGGCCAGGAGCCGATCGACATTTACCGCCGCATTATGAACGGGATCAATGGCACTCCCATGCCAGGCTTCAAGAGTGCTCTCGAAAGCGAACCAGAGACCATTTGGAATCTCGTGAGCTATGTGCTGAGCGTCTCCAATCGTCGACGAGAAGGAACAGCGATTCCGGCCGGCTTGATGAAGCCTTACAACGATCCGACGCCTGCAGCTGCTGCTGGTGCAGAAGAGTAACTCTGCAGGACGCTGCTGGTGACGCAAACTGGCCCGGCAACAAGAGCTGGCGATGCTTTGAATTCTCGATTTGAAATTTGAAATTTGAAATCCGACAGGCGAGCCCACCTATGGCTGACCAGAGTTCCATTCAAGACAAACAGAAGACACTGGACCAACTCAAGGCGCAGGTTAAGTCGCTGGAGACGGATCTGGCGGCGAGTGATATACCGCGTGAGTGG
>CAIJTV010000821.1:0-3897 GCA_903823635.1 uncultured Planctomycetaceae bacterium | reverse complement strand
TGCAAGCCTCATTTTTCTCGATGATGTATGGAGCGAGTACCGGGCCATGGATGTCTCGCACCCGGTGGCCCCAAATGAGGAGGTGCGCCGGAGGATTGCCCACGGTGAGGTGGGGCCGCACCCGACGGCGTCGTGCATGGAAAAAGCTCGCGCGTTCGCAGCGATTCGCTATTTTCTTATCCAGGGTGTTCGGCCTGACTGGCTGACGTATAATTGCGTGCGATGAGCAGGTTGCAGGAGCGACCGCCGAACCAAGATCGGGATAGGGACCCGGATTACTTCGAGGCCCCTCCCACACCACCCGGCGTGCGGGTCCGCATCGGGCGGTTCATTTCCTTGCAGTAAGCTTCTGCCAGATTGTTAACAGACTCACCAATTCCGTCTGCGTGAGGTGTGCGATCTCGTCCCCACGTCTGCAGGACTCCGAAGAATCCGACCTTGTCCGAACCGAGCCACTTCGGATTGGCCAGCAGTTTCTGAATCGTCGTTGATCCGGTTCAAGGACAAATGAACTGCGCGTTTTAGAAATCGATGATCAACCGATGAGAGCGAAATTCGCGAGGTGTAATGCGTAGAGTTTTGCGATGAAATAATCGTGGTCTCGGTAACCGTAAGCCATTCGCTGAAGAGCACCGATCCTGTTGTTGATGCCTTCGAGAGGCCCAGTCGAGATCGGGAAGTCGTACCAGTTGAGGATCCCGGTTCGGTGGCCCTCCCGACTATTGGCCGGCCACCCCGAGGCCCGGAAACTTTTTCGTTGTTGTCATTGCCATCCCCTACGTGAACTTTTTTATTTCCACGCTTCACGCTGTCATACGGGGAATCCTCCGCAATCCATCATTGCCTCATAGCCTGACGCATTTTCGCCATTTCCTCGCTGGCTCGTTTTTGTTGGGTGATAAATTCCTCCCGGACGGCCTGCAGTTCGTTCGCTTGCTTCTCTGCCTCTTCCCGCATCTTCTTGTAGTCTTCGATGGCCTTTTGGTTGGCTTCACGTTCTGGAGCCAGATCCAAAGTCTCTCCCAGCTGGGACAGCATGTCGTCCTTGCTCAACTCACCATTGGCCGCCTTATTCTTCATTTCCGCCTGCTGTTGTTGCGACAGGTACGGTGACATCGCATCAATTCCACCGAGAACTGAGCCGGATTTGATTTTGGCTTGCAGTTCAGGGAGTCCCCCCTGCTCTTTCAGTCGCTGGAGTTTCTGGGAACGTTCCACCTCTCCCTCGTAGTCGCGCTGCGATTTTTCCATTCCCTTGTCAGCGTCCGTTTTTTTTCGTTCTGCCAATCTCAGCTGGGCGTCGACATCGGAAACGTTCTGATTAGCCTCCGACACGCGTTCCTGCTGATCCGCAATCCGAGCTTTTCGTTCGATGGTTGGATCAATGAGTTTTTCCCGCTGCCGCTCCATCTGAGCATTCAGATTCTGCTGGGCGGCGAGATCTTCCTCATTCTTCTTCACCTTGGCCGCATGGTCTGCCTGTCGCCTGGCCTCCGCCTGTGGCAGAGCCAATGGATTTAATCCTGTCTGCGCTGCAATTCCGGCCATTTGCATTTTGGAGAACGGGGCCGGACCAGCTGCAAGGTTTTTCTTTTCCCGTTCAAGGTTGGCCAGATCCTGAATCCCCCGATTCATATCATCCTTGGCATCCTGTGGCACCGCCTTGTCTGCCTGTTGCCGTGCTTCCTTCATCGCTTGTTCGGTGTTGGCATCATTGTCCGCCGCCCGTTCTTCAGCTTGTTTACGAAGATCAGCAGCTGATGCAACACCCCCGCTGAGTTCAAGTTTCTGTTTGAATTCGGCCTCTCTCATCTCTGCCTGGAGGTCAAGTTCTGCGGTCACCATTTTGGTGAGCCGCATCGTGTTTTCGAGTTCGTCGTTATGAGCTTTGACTGCATCCATTCCTTTATGGCCCGCTTCCTCGGCGGAGTCACCCATCAAAGCCATGGCCGTCTGGACCGCCATGACGGTCAGCGAGATGACTGACAATGCCAGCCCGATTGGTCCCAGTGCAGCCTGAAGACTTGCGGCAGCCGGTCCCAGTCGGATGAGTGCCGCCTGTGTGAACGTAGCCGTTGTTCCCACCGCGCTCAACTGAACCTGGGCCGCTGTGGCCGCTGCCTGCACCTTGACCAGTCCCTGACTCATGTTCGTAAACATCTGACTGCCGGCCGACATCGCCTGCATGGTCATCTGGACATGTACAAATCTTCGGGCCAACTCTTCAATGTCATCTGAGTTCCCTGTGAGCATCCCGATGGACGCCACAAGCCGACCACCGGCTGTGGCTGCCTGCATCATGGATTGCATGGCACCGGTCATGTTCTGGGACATCCTCTGTCCGGCCCGCTGAGCCGCGTTGCCAGCTTGATCGAACTGTTCCCGGGCAGACGTCATGATCTGTTCGATCGCAGCTGCACGTTGTTCCGGATCCAGATCATCAAACGCACTCACGACCTGTTCGGCAAACTGGCGTACCCTCTCGGAAACCTGATCGAAGTTGGTGGCGCTGGCGAGCAGGAGATCGAGTTCGGTGACTCCCTGTTGAAGCCCCTGCCCCAGGTTATTCACGGCCCCCGTGGCCGTATTGACGTTCTGGGTGGCAGCGGTAGCTCCCTGGTTCATGGTGCCGAAATAGGCGGCCGCCCCGCCGTTGGCTCTCGTCCAGTCAGGCAACTGAACGTCGCCGGCCGATTCGAGCCTGAGCCGGAGTGTCACATCCCGGACGATTCCTGATCCGCCACTCATTTCAATCTCCGCCCACGGGAACGTGATAGCCTACAATGGCAACTACGATACTCAGCCCCGTGAGGTTGTGACAGTGCAGGCGATCACTTTACCCGTGCAATCATGCCGATCAGGTCTGCCATATCATTCCTGGCATTTCTTCTTCTGAGCGATTCTCTGCACTCATCCATGATGCGAGTCAGCAGAGTGGCGTGATATCTCACAAGATCATCATCGGGCCACTGGCCGGTTGCCCTGCACTCCAGAAAGTGTTCGAGCACCTTCCTGTTCTCTGGTGTCAGGTCAGATTTGCCCGGTCCGCCTTTGGGGCAGGCTTTGGAGTCTGTGCGGCAGGGAGGACCATCTTTGCCGCGTGGTACCAGTAACTCGCCGTTTTGGAAGTAGACCCCCGTTTTGAGATCGACAGAGAACTTACTGCATTTTCGGCAATCAATCGCGGCAACCTGCGGATGCAGATAAATCAGGCGGGTTCCGCGGATGAGTTTCCCACCCGTTCGCCCTCTGCCTCCGCCATGGCCTTCATGACGTCACCTGGTGACAGCCCCTGCAGTTTGGCGTGTTCCTGTCGGATTGCTTCTTCGTCAAGCGGGTCGAGTGGGCTTGCCATGAGTCCCCCGATGACAGCGGCGATTGTCCTCTGGATGAAGGGATCAAGGCCTTTGAGCAGGAGATCCGCGTCTTTCGTCGGGACAACCTCCCCCCGTAGTTTTTCTTCGGGCCAGTCACTCGGATACTTCAGATCCCATTCGATCAACTGGCGGCTGATCATACCGAGACTGACGGTTTCCCGGTCCGCTGCGGTTGTCTGTCGGTCGAGCCCTTCGAGGTACGCGGCTCTGGTCTTGATGGCCAGTGGTCGGTACCAGAAGCGGATCGCCTTATCCATCACATACGCCCGCTCAGGAACATATCCCTTGCGGCGCATTCCATCGTGAATCATCCCCGTTGACATCTGCTTTCCTTTTTCAGTCCGTGGCTGGTCTATGGCGTATTATCGTTGACGACCGTGATTTCCCGAGCCCCCGCCAGGCCTCGGGCCGTACCGGTGGTTTCAACCAAAATTTCTGATCCGCTGACCGGAGGGTCCATTTTGGGGAACTGCGTGTAAGGTAAATTGATCACGCACGACTGAGCCCCGACCGGGTGAGT
>CAIJTV010000820.1:0-15047 GCA_903823635.1 uncultured Planctomycetaceae bacterium | reverse complement strand
GACATCGATTTCGAATCGGTCTACAAGCACATCTGATAGCTGGCTCAGAACGAGCTTCGTTAAGCTGTTGAGTTAGAATGACCTTCCCGCCTAAATGCCCCTGTCACGTATTCTTCGTGCCAGGGGCTTTTTTCGTTTGAGCGAGAATGGCGATCGGCGATAAAAGACGAGCGTTCTTTGCGTTCACGTCTGCTGACGTTCAAGTGTGTGAGAATTCTGCTAGGCTTACGGCCCGATCGCACGAAGCCATCAACAGGTAAATAGCCTTATGGATTCAAAATTCAAAATCGAAACGTTTGACTCATTCAAAGCCGCTGATGAAGCTACGATGCGCGAGTACTGGATGATGACGATGGAACAGCGGCTCACGATTCTCGAACAGCTCCGCATGCAGGCTTATGCTGATGGTCAAACTGCCCCTCGACTTCAAAGAGTTCTTGAATCTGTTGCATATTCACCGCGTTAACTACCTGCTGGTTGGCGGTTATGCAGTCGCGGCACATGGATATCCACGATTTACAGGTGACCTGGATTTGTGGATTCAGACCAGTGCAGATAATGCGGAGAATGTTCTGCGAGTTTGTCGTGAATTCGGATTCGATGTGCCTAATCTTCGAGCCGAACTATTTATCGATCCAAAGCAGATGACTCGTATGGGGCATCCTCCGCTTCGCATTGAGATCCTGAACTCCGTCTCCGGACTTTCGTTCGAGCATGCCTGGAAGAATCGTATTCAGGATGTTTGGGATGGAGTCCCCATTTCCCTGATTTCACTGCAGGATCTGCGCGCCAATAAGCTGGCGAGTGGTCGAATGAAAGATCTCGCTGATCTGGAAAACCTGCCAGACGTCACTTAGGCAAGCGGCAGAATGTAACCTATTCAAGGCGCCTGAGAGGCCAGTCGATTCAAGAAAGTGAGAAATCGGCAAGCGTCTCAGGCTCAGGTCAGGCGGGTTCGGTACGACTAGAAATCACTCCCGATCGATTACTCTCAACTTGAACTCGTTGCTGTTGCCAACGAGTTCCGGGGCGTACATCCCTTCGATTGTGGCTGGCAGAGCGGACATGTGACCGGGAGTTTCCGCACGCATCCGATAGCTGATGCTGTGTTTGCCGCGAGCGAGATTTGTCAGGAAGAAGCTCACGCGGTCATCGCGGAGTTCGCGATAAGCCGTCAGACCTTCGAAGACATAACCGCTGCGTTGATCGTCCGGCTCAAAACCGCTCGGCTTGTGATCTTCGAGCAACAAGTACTCGTAATCGTTCTTGCTGTCGATGATCAGTTCCACTTCAATCAACGTTCCGCTTGGCAGGGAAAGAGTATTCTCAACCGGGATGCGTTTGTACTTCGCCACCTGCTGGCTGACCACTTGCCCGCGATCTCCCTGAACGCTGACCTGCTGGTCTTCTCGTTCAAGTCGATAGAACTTGCGGTCAACTTTGACTTCCAGTCCGGCGGCTGTGATTGCATCTTCTTTCGTGAAGTTGGTCAGATACGCACTGAAGTAAACCGGGCCCTTGCCTGTGCGGCGAACTTCAATCGTGTGATTTCCAGAGGTGACTGCGTCGCCTTCGATCAGCAGAACATTGTCGAAGCTGAACAGGTTCTCCGCAGAGATCTTCACCGTCTTCTGGACTTCTCCATCGACCAGAACTTCCACAGTCATGTCCGGCTGATCTTCACCCGTGGCCTTAATGTAGTCAGCCATGGATTCGACAACCATCGCGGTGTCGCGAGTACTGTTCCAGTAAGTACCGTGCTTGCGATTATTGAGCAGATACTTGACCAGTCGAGAAGCGACTTCGTCGTTTGGCCGAACGGCGACCAGCAATTTGAGATAGACAGCCATGGCTTCATTGTCGCTGCCATACCAGTACCACCAGCTGTTCTCCGGCAGCCGCAACCAGGCCGTCTGATTTTCATCGTCCTGTTCGAGGAACTGCTCGATGTTCTTGATCACCATATCACGGCGTTCGGCATCCTGCTGTTTGTGCAGCACGAGACCAGTCAAAGACAAACCGTAGACTGACAAGTGGCCTCGATCCCGGTAGAGATAATCAGTCATCGCGACATCGTTGAGATCGTGCTCAGACAGAACCATCGCCACGAAAGCGTCGAGATTATCGGCCTGCATTTTATAGTCGGCCTTGCCTTTGTACTTTTCGTTTTCGCGGTGCTTGTCGCCTTCACGAAGTTTGGCCAGTTCAGCAGCCTGATAGTTCTTCAACCATTCCATGCCACGTTGGAGAACGTCCGGAAGAATCGGCACATCGTTCTGCTGAGCCACGGTCAGACCATGGACCACCTGGGCTGTCAGGTGAGCCGAAGAGTGTTCTCCGTAGCCGGAGAACCAACCCCAGCCGCCGTCAGAAAGCTGCATCTCTGTGAGGGCTTTCACTCCGTCAGCCACGATGCGGTTCATCTCTGCATCATCGAAGACCGGATTAAAGTCTTTTGATTTGCCTCGCATCAGTTTGGCATCTTCGTCGATGTGCTCCTGAATCCATTTGGCGAGAGTACTGCTGCCCTGACCGAAGCCTGCTGGCAATTCTCGAATGTCACGAGTCTGTCGCTGAGGCTGTTCGCCCCAGTGCTTTGGATAAACGCCACGATAGGTTTGCTGAGCATCGAGGTTCGTTCGCTGCTTCTGGACGTCCGCCAGGTTCACTCCCATTTTCTGCAGCGTTCGTTGAGTCAGGACCGCTGGCAGGAAACGATTTAGAGTCTGTTCAGTACAGCCATATGGATACTCCAGCAAGTAAGGCAGTGAATCGATCATCGCACCAGCCAGAGTTGGGCTGTAGCGTATCTCCAGGCGAGACTGTGCCGGAATTCGTTCTTCCGGAACGCGGACTTCAACAGTCGCCTTTTCACCGTTGGGGCGAATGACGCCTGTGAAGCTCTCAGTCTTCAGCATTCCGTGAACCTGAACCGGGACCTTCACTTCGACGGCATCAGATTCTTCGTCCGTCAGAGCCTTCATGCGGATGGTTGTCAGTCCGGAAGCAACAACATCAACCGTCCAGTTGATGCGAGCTTCACCGTTGGCGGCCACTGTGACTGTCTGAGCGGCTTCATCGAGCAATTTCAGGTGACCGCCTTCATTTTCAATCACAACCTGAACAGACTTCTCGGACTTCAGGTAGTTGTGGACCACCGCGGACAACACGATCTGGTCACGCTCGGTAAAGAATCGCGGAGTCTGAGGCCGGATGATCAGATCTTTGCTGCTGATGATGTCTGAGGTTCCCGAGCCAACTCGAGTTCCATCGCCCATTGTCCAGGCTTTGATCTTCCATGTGGTCAGGTTATCCGGAACCTTAAACTTCACTTCGACGATCCCGCTTTCATCTGCCGTTGATGAAGCAACCCAGTAGGCCGTGTCGGCGAAGTTGGATCGCAGTGTCGGAGCTGCTGGATTCGCCGGTGCTGCCGGAGCCGCTGCGGCTCTGGCTTCACTCACGGCACCGCCCATTGCAGGAGCAGCATCCATGGCCATGGCGGCCATCGGCATGCTTTCACTCATCATCGCACGGCCCTTGAACATCATGCCGCCGCGACCGCCCGCGAATCCGCCGCCGCCCATGCCTCCAAAATTTCCGCCCTGAAAACCGCCCATGGAAGGGTCGTTACCGAACAGCATCTGCATGACGATTTCATTGTCCTGGTAGACCGGTCCCGAGCCACGCTGCAGTGATGAGTAGACTTCAGAATGATGTTGTCGGCGAACGTTCCAGAAGAAGCTGCGAATCTCCGGGATGCTGCTGGCCGCGATGTATTCCAGACTTGCATCGTAGACTGACAGCACTGTGTTTCCGACGAACGGATTCCCATTGAGATCGGTCAGTTTGAGGCGTACCGTCGCTTCTTCACCCGGTCGGTAACGATTGGCTGACGGTAGCACTTCAACGTTCGCAATTCGCTGCTCTGGCGGAACAACGATCTCACGAATCTCGCTGTGGACTTTGCCATCCGCGATCGTCACGGCTTCGACAAAGATGTTTGGCATATCCGTGCGATCGATCTCGATCTCATGCACAGTGCTCTTACCCTTCAATCGCAGCACGACAGGCTTTGCACAAAGTCCATTCATCGGTCGAACGAACAACAGAACCGTGCTGTCGGGCTTGTTCGTGTTGATCTGCAGCTGGACCTTTTCGCCCGGCTGATACTCCTGCTTCTCTGTGATCAATTCCAGGTCGTTAAATCGATAGCCACTCCCATCATCCGCCGGACCACGCACAAACAGCACATAGCCACCTTCCATCTCGTGGCCTTCGCTGTCGGAGATCTTCACGCTGATGCGGAATTGTCCTGCGACTGGTGTTTTGAGTTTAAGTGACCCTGTGCCGTTCTCATCCGTTGAGACATCCCAGCCCTGCAGTTCCTGCTCAACGGGTTTGTCGCCCTCGTACTTCACCGAGAACAGCGTCAGTCGGCCCTTGCCGGTCACTGGTTTGCCATCAGCCGTGCGAGCCTGAAATCCTGCGTTGACGGTATCGCCAGTCTGATAGTGTCCTCGATCAGTCCAGGTAAAGACTTTGAAGGGTTCTCGAGCCACCAACACGCTGCCGCTCCCGATGATGGTCCGGCGAGACTTGTCCACGACTTCTGCCGTGATTGCATAGCTGTGATCGCTGTCGCTATGGCTGGCCAAAGCCGCTGCCGTATCAATATCGACGAGAAATGTTCCGTCAGGACCAATCTCTGCATCGCCTTCGACGACGACTTCCGGAGGATCAGCACTCCAGTTCCACCATGGGCGAATCGGAGCAAAGCAGCCCCATGTTTTGAAGCCGGGATACCAGTCGTATTCGGGAGCAAACCACCAATAGCCTGATGAATACAGCCAGTCCCAGCGAGCGACTGGGTACCATCGACTGTCATGCTTCGAACGTTCCACCTTGTAGTGAACTTTGGCCTCGGTCACCGGAGCACCGAAGTAATACTTAGCGATGATTTTGGCCTGGATCTTTTCACCCAGCTTTACTGGCTTCTCCGGAGCGTCAATCTTCACTTCGTATTCGGGCTTACGATATTCCTCGACAACGAACGATCCGAAGCCGATCAGCGAACGCTGAGGCTCTTCGATGATGCGAGTCTGGCCATTTTCTTCAATGGCTCGCGAGACCATCACCTGTTCTGCGATACCGATCTGATAGGAGCCCAGAGTTGCGTCAACGGGCAGCGTCCATTCTCCATCGACGCCCGCCCAGCGATCAGTCCTGGCTTCAACTTCATAGACGACATCCCCCTTGGGATTGCGGATCTGAACCCAGCACTGCTTGTCGGCATAGCTGTTTTCGTCTGCATCAAATCGCGGTTTGCGAGTCCACAAGCGAAACTTCACAGCATGGCCTGGTCGATAAACCGGGCGGTCCGTGATTGAGTAAACCTTGAGCGGACTGTAATCCAGCGGTTGCAGCTTCTCCGGATTCCAGATTCCCATGAACCCGTCAAACGCCAGCCGACCGTCTTTCGTGCGGGCGATCACAAGCCACTGATTATTCTGGACCAGATCTTTTGCTTCTGGTGTTGCCAGCCCATCGGCGTTTGTCCGAGCAGCAAAGCGATTCGTAAGGATCTCGTAGTTCTGACCGCCCTTGTATTCCTGATGCCAGCCGAAAAATTCCAGGTCAGCTCGATCAATAGGAGCACCGGTTACGGCGTCTGCGACAAAGTACATCGTCCCTTCTTCAGTCCGTTTGCGGGTGATGGCAGTGTCGGCCACCCAAAGAACGATGCGGGCTTCATTCCCGAACTGCATCTTTGCCGTGACCCAATAGGCTCCGGCTTTCTGCAATGGAGTCGTGACCGTTTGCATGGCGTCAAAATGATTGGCCGGAGCTTTTAGTTCCAGCTCCCATTTCGCGACTGACTTTTCGAGATACTTCGAGTTGTTATTTCGAATCAGCATCCAGCCGATGTTGTCAATTTGTTGTCGCTGATAGTCGAGTTCTTTCGGCTTGCTTTCGATGTACTGGCGAACGTCGGCCAGAAGAGCGTCAACGTCGATTGGTCGAGCCTCGAACGTGACTTTGCTACCGTTGCGGAATCGCAGATCCAGCGTTGCTCCCTTGCCAGCGGGTTGTACCGAGCTGCCTTCGATCTGCAGCCAATTATTGATGATCTGGTCGATGCGAAGCTGGACGTTCTTCTTGTCGTCCCCTGGACTGGCGAGTTTAAGAAGATCCTGAAGCAGTTCGGCCGCTTGAGGATACTGGTGGCGATTCATTCGCTCGTTAATCAGCATCTCCAGAGCCTGGCGATGCTCACTTCCGCCACGAGCAATCACGGCTTTGATGATCGTGATATGATTGAATTCATCAGGGAGATTGAACCGTTTGACTCCAGTCGTCAGCTTTGCGATCGTTTCCGAATCGGCCAATTCATGAGCCGCCCACTCGCCGGAATCCTCTGGCTGCTCCCCGTCTGCTGCCTCGTCGCCGCGAACTTGAATCACGGGCGGCCCGCCAACTGAGCTTGTGCTAAGGCCGAACTGAGACTGCAAAAAAGCGGCCCATTCGAGATCGATCTGGCTGCGGCGAGCATCAATGTGCTTCACAACCTGAGCCATCGCAAAACGCCAGCGTTCGCCGTCAGATTTGGCGGTGTTCCATGATTCCGGCATCAGATGAAAGACGGGGTTCCCATCCTTATCCACCGGCGCGCCTTTGCTCGGGCCGCCCCAGCCGCCGCGACCATAGGAGCCGAAGCGACCGTCGGAGATTTCATAGTCGGGCAACTTTGTCAGATCTGTCAGATCCTGCAATTTCCACGCTTCGCCGTGCCGTGGCGAGCCAATTTGTCCGCTGAGAGATTGCCACAGATCTGCACGCTCATCTGCCGAGGCACTGTCATCTTTTTCGGCGACGGCAATTGCTTGCAGCAACAGTTGAATGGATCGGACTCGGTCTCGAGCAGCCACGCTGGCCCATTGGCCGCCGCCGCGATGGTGACCGCGTTCAAACTTCCCGGCAACTACAAAACCGCCATTGATGACTTCTCCGGTATAGACGCGGCCGGCTCTGGCGAGCAATCGAAAGTCGGACTTATGAGCGGCGACTGCGGTCTCCAGCAATTCGTCTGCTTCGTGCACGAGTCCAAGATTATTCAGACAGTTAATGGCCATCCCCAGATCGTCGGGAAGAGCCTTGTCGGTATTCTCCGGATCTATGGCCAGTTCGCGATACAGCTTGAGCGCATCGTTGTAGTTGTTCTCATCGAACAGCTTCTTCGCCTGAGCTCGACGATCCGCTGGAGGTTGTTCCATTGTTGTCGCCATCAATCCCGCAGAACTCAAAATCACCACCGACATCAGACATAGCAGCGCGTTGCGCATGGAAGTTACCTTTGCTGTGAAGCAGTCAACTTATTGATTCTGGACAGTATCGGATTTGCTGCTGAACGGCCAGATGAGTCACCTCCGTGTGAGCATCCTGCTCGAAGGTATTTCAGGCGTTGGAGCAATCCCGTGAAGATTCACGGCTGTCAGGACGTCAGAGATGGGGACGCTGTTCCCGAAATCTTGCGTGCGATGTTTTCGGGATTCGGCAATTGGGCGTCCGATGGCCTGTTGTTGCCGTATTTTTGCGGCAATTATGACGTTGTAAGAAATGTGTCAGGCGTTCTGACAACGCATCGGAGTGGCGTAGAAAACAGGGGGGATTGATTTAATCTTCAAACAAGCCAACTTAGGTTCCCCACCGGGATAACCATGCTGTTGATTTAATCAGCCGGAACGCGTTAGCGTCCGGTTTTCGCCGAAGAAACCCAAGAAAAACAACCGGGGGCTAACGCCCGGCGGCTGATGAAGCTACTAAATCGACAGCCCGATAACCCCAGTAGCGTCGCTTGTTTGAGGTTTAGTCGCCGAACATTTCCGACAGGTCGACATCGTCATCCGAGGCACGCTTTTTCTTCTGAACAGGCTTCCCTGCCGCCCCAGGGGCAGGGCCTGCAGGTTTCCCGACTTTCTTGTCCGAAGCTGGCGTCGCAGAAGGAGGCCGGCTGGCGGCAGGCATCACAACGTTCTCTTTGTCTTTCGGCTTTGACGACTCGACAGGTCGTTGAGGAACCCCGGATGCCTTCGCCTTGGCCGCCGCCGCTTCTCGAGCTGCTCTGACCATACGGGCCTCGGCTTCTCGGATCTCGCCGACCATCTCCGAAACGGTTTGCCAACGGTCGTCCGGATTCGCGGCTAATCCTTTCATGATGGCCGCTTCAATCTGTTTATCGACAGTCGGGATCAGAGTGCTCAGGGCCATCGGCGGCTTGTTGATGTGCTGCAACACGGCATCAATGGTCAAAGCGGAATCCCACGGATAACGCTTCGTGTACATTTCAAAGCAGGTCACTGCATAAGAAAAAATATCCAGCCGTTGGTCCGTGGTTTGTCGCTTGATCAATTCCGGGGCCATATAGCAGGCCGTTCCCGTGCGATTACCCGGCTTGCAGAAGTTTGGAGTATTGGGCACGACCAGACCGAAGTCGATCATCTTGGCAGTCTTCTCATCCGAGATCATCACGTTTCGCGGACAGATATCTCGATGGATCCAGTTCTGCTGATGGAAGTGGTTTAAGGCCTCCCCGATCTGAATCATGTAACGAAGGCGATAACGCTTCATTTCTTCGTTCTGGAGATCCACCAGAAGGGCCAGGCCGACGCCTTCGACGAACTCCATAACAAGAAACATTTCGTCTTCCAGCGTCCAGCCGAACTCGTAAGTTTTCACGATGTTGGGATGATTCAAAGACATTGCCACTTCGCCTTCGGTGGGCTTTTGTAACCCTTGAAAGCGCGCTTCAAACTTGGCCGTCTTCTCCTTGTCCAGAACTTTGAGAGCAGCTAATCGCCCGGTCTGAAGGTCTGTCGCTTTCCAGACCTTCGACATACTCCCCTGCCCGACTCGTCCGATCAGATTGAAACGCTTTGAGATATCCGTTCGCTCATGTGACTTTTTCTTGCTGAAGAGTTTGTCAAACATTGCCAGATCTCAAAAAGCGTTTCGACGAATCCGTAGTTGGTTCACTCGGGGTGAGTGCATCAGTTTTCGACTGACGAATTTCCATTCAACACAACCTCTGGTCCATTCGTCGGAGGCTGTGATTTTGCCGTTTCTGGTTTCATTGATTCCCAACTTTCAAGCCCTGCGTTCAGGAACTCCAGAAATTTTTCACCGCCGGAGGAATCCAGACCACTGAAATGCGCCAGCAATTGTTTGCCATCTGGAGAAACCACTGCATAGCTTGGCAGAGCGACATCGCCCGTCAATTCGGATTGCAGCTCCTGATTCAGCAACAGCAACTTTTCACGTAGCTCGACGTCCGTGATCCCCGGGACAAGGTCTGTGTAAAGCTGTGCTCGCACCATTTTCTTCATCGCCGAGACAACGTTCTCTTCGATCATCACCGTGCGTTCCATCTGGCGACAGTTCACACAGTTGACCCCGGTAAAGTCAAGGAAAAGAGGCTGCTGATCTTTCGTCGCCACGGAAACCGCTCGTTCAAACTCCATGGCAAAGTCCAGCTTGTGATGTGCGATCACATAGCCCAGGTCTTCGGTCTTGCGAACTTCTACGTCAGGTGGAGCAAAGGCTGCCACGAGATTCCAGATCGGGTCCGCAGGCAAGCCCGCACCATAAAGTCCGGCAATCAATCGGCCCGAGAACAATAGGAATGCCATCGCGGAAACGCCTCGGATTGCTGAAAACGCGGGCTTTGGCTTCCTGAAGAATCCGAGGAGATAAATTCCGGCGATGAGCCCGATAGCAATCCAGAGCCATAGAAATACATCGTAGGTCAAATAGACCGGGATCTGGCCGACTGAAAAACCAATGTCAGACACACTGAGGAATTTTACGACCGCAGCAATCTCGACAAGGCCGATGACGACTTTCACATCGTTCATCCATCCACCGCTCTTGGGCAGCTTCTTGAGCATCTTCGGAAACAACGCCAGCACAAAAAACGGCGAGGCAAATGCTGTTGAAAAGCTCAGCATTCCAATCACCGGCCAGAGGTAATCCCCGCGAGTCGCCGCGACCAGCAATGAACCCACAAACGCAAACGTACAGGTGAAAGAGACCAGCGTAAATGTCAACGCCATGAACACGATGCCGATCATGCCACCAGCAGATTCCCGTGATGAACTCCAGCTCAGCAGCCAATACGGGATTTGAATCTCGATGACTCCGAGCAGCATGATGCCGAAGAACAGAAACAGGCCGGCAAACCCCAGATTCAGCCACGGATTATTCGCGAGGTTATTCAGCGCCGTCGGGCCAAACACGATCGCAGCAAACAACCCAAGAATTGTGAAGGCACCAATGATGCTCAGACAGTAGACAACCGCCAGCTTCAGGGAACTGCCGGCCTTCTTTTCTTCCTGCTTCAGGAAGAATGCAACCGTTACCGGAATCATTGGAAACACGCAAGGAGTCAGCAGTGCGACGAAGCCAGCTCCGATCGCTGTCAGGACGAAGGCAATCAGCCCGTCTTTCGCGAGAACCTTGTTGGAAGAGCCTGATGCCGTTGGTTTGACTTGTCCGGATTCGCTGCCATTCGGCTCACCAGTTTCGGTGACGAGAGGCAGTTTTCCGGAATCAGTTCCCGAAGTCATCGCGATTTCGAACGCGGCTTTTGTCGGCGGAAGGCAGGTCGTTTCTCGACAAAGTTGAAACCTTACGTTTCCAGAGACCGCAACTTGCGGATCTGATACGACGTACTTTCGGGTCCAGGTGATCTCACCATAGTGGACTCGCTGCACATATTCATCGTGTGTTTCGACCTGAGGTTCAGCGGACGGTACGAAGTCGTCTCTGATGGCTTCAAGTCCCGTAATGGTGTCGATCTCAATCGTCGTTGGCACGCCAGCCATCTCAGGATTCTGATCCAACGCAAAGGTGTGGTATGGCTCTTTCACGGTGGCTTTGATGGAGAGCGTAACTTCCTGACCAACGGCAGCGTTGTTCGGCGATAGGCCAATCACGAATTCGATCAGTCCCGTCTTGCCTGCTTTTCCTCCGCCGATCTTCGGAGTCAGCGTGACAGGATTCTTGTCAGTCGATTCGGACTGTCCACCACTCGACGGTGCTGCTGTCGCGGCTTCTGATGAAGCGGGCGTCTCTGTCGTCGCAGGCTTTGTTTCAGACGTCGCTGAAGTCAGCTTGGCGGAAAATTTCCGATTGCGAATGGGGCGGCATTCCCCGGGGATTCCGTTTTCGCCTGAGCCGCAATACTGCCCCGTGAGCTGACCAGTTACGGAAACGTCTCCAGCCAGAGTTCCTTTGAGCGTCTTCGACCAGGTGACTGTACTGAAGAATTTTTCTACCGTCTGCCCCAGAGCGTCATCCAGCACAGACTTGGGTTCGTGGTCGGCTTTCCAGTCGCCTTCTTCCTTGAGTTCCCCGAGCCCAGTTAGCTTGATCTTCGTGCCGCCACCAAAATCCGGGCTCATGGAGTACGTGTAATATCCCTCAGGCAGAGTCATCGTGACCTGCAGTTCGGCTGTCTGGTCATCAATCTTCTTCAGCGCCGCGGTGACTTCGACGTCAACGTCTTTTGCCGCCGATGGTTCTCCAAAGGTCAGCGGTGCGAAGTCCAGACCACCCTGAGCTTTGTCGGAGGTCTGAGCAGCCAATGGCAGAGTGCTGGTGAGTAATACAACAGCCAGCGAAAAACTGAAAAGCAGCTTTCGGAACGGTGACATAGGTCTGTTCTCGATCAATGCAGAGGAAGAGTTAAGTCCGGGAGGTCTTCAGTCCCGTGAGTCGCACACAGCAAATCCACCGTGCGTCCAATGGGGAAGATCCTCTTGTTGCTCGGCCCTGAGTTCAGGACGTTCAGTTCTGCCTGGGGGCAGATCGAGGTCTGACAAAGTGCCGATATTCTGACGTTGCCGCGTCACAGGTTCTTCCTGCGATACTGCTCAGAATTGGCTGTAAAATACAAAGTTTCCCTCTCCTCTGGAAAGCTGCGATTCAGAACTCCCCCGCTTCCAGAAAAAGTGCAGGTTTTTCGGGGTGTTACCGCGTAGATTTGGGGAGGAACGCTGAGATTTGTCGTCGAACAATCGACGCAACCGGGTTTATCCCGGTGGAAAATGGTCTGTGTGCTACCTCGATTCGCATCTCAGGTGTTACGTGCGTGGTGCAAAAGCCCGTAAACCACCGGGGTAGACCCGGTGGGGAAAGAGAGTTCGCTTGTTTGAGGATTGGTCAGAGATTCATGCTCAGCGGACAGGAAGATTCAGAAACGAAACAAGGCGACCCTCCCTTGCAGAAGTGGTCGCCTCATTTCAAATCCAAAATCAAAAATCGGAAATCTGCAAATGCTCTTTATCCCTTCAGCACTTTGCTGATCGTTTCCTTCAAAACGGTTGCACTTTGAATCAGAGCGGTCTTTTCTTTGGACCACAGCTCGACTTCAATATGGCTCTTCACCCCAGTGCGGCCGACGACGGTTGGGATCGAGAAGCAGACATCTCGAACTCCGTATGCTCCATTCATCAGGCTGCTGACCGGCAGAATTCGGTGATCGTCGAGAGCAATGCTGTGGACAACATCGGCGATAGAGACACCGACTGCGAAGCCTGCTCCACCCTTTTTCTTGATAACTTCCGCCCCGCTGCCGCGAGTCTTCTTTTCGACTTCGGCAATCAAAGTCGCATTGACGCCGGGGAATTTTTCCAACGGGATGTTGGCAATCTGAGCAGCGGACCAAACAGGAACCATGCTGTCGCCATGCTCGCCGAAGATCGTGACACTGACCTGTGTCGGAGGAACGGCCAGCCGCTGAGCCAGCATGCTTCGCAAGCGTGTTGTGTCCAGAACAGTGCCGAGCCCAATCACTTGTGAAGCGGGCAGTCCCAGTTCCTTCACTGCCAGGTAGGTCAGCACATCGACAGGATTGGAAACGACAAAGACGATGGCTTCTTTCTTGTACGTGTTTTTCTTCAGGTCCGCCAGAATGCTGCGGAAGAGAGCCACGTTGCGGTTGATCAGGTCGAGTCGGCTTTCGTCCGGCTTACGTCGCAGGCCGGCTGTGATCACGATCACATCCGCATCCTTCGCGCCTTCGGTGCCGCTGCTGGTGATCTTCTGAGGAGCCATCAGGGACGCTCCATGCAGCAGGTCCAGAGCCTGACCTTCGCACAGTTCCTGATTGACGTCGATGAGGTTGATCTCACTGACAATCTTGCCCGCCTGCAACGCAAACCCGGCACAGGAACCGACCAATCCACCACCACCAATAATGCTGACTTTCATATGGCTTCGCCTTAGTTTTCAGTGTTCAGTTTTCGTAGGGTGTGACAAGCGAAGCGCCGGCACACCATGTTATTGACTACAAGACGGTGTGCCTTCGCTGTCGCTTGTCACACCCTGCGTTCTCGCAGAGCCAACCCTAAGAAGCCTTCCCCAATGCTGCCAGAACCTGGCTTGTAATCATCTTCACCAGATCTTCGCTCACACCAGCGACCGGTGTTTCGCAGGCTGTGCCGCAGGGCTTCTGGAGGATACCGGGATAGGAAGGAGCCGCGTCGAAGGCTCGCTGCACAGGGATGTTTTCTTTGTAACCTTCGCGGAACGCACTGTTGCCGCAGAGGTCGCAGTCTTCGTTGTGGAAACGAGGATCGTCGAAGCCCCATTTCTTTTTCAGATCGAGCAGTTCGCGGCTCTTCTGTTCGTTCAGATACTGAGGCTGTCCGATCTGCTTGGCCAACAACAGAATGCGGCAGTAAGCATCAAGAATCTCGGTCTTCCAATAGGCATCTTCCAGGCTCTTGCCGAACGACACCGTGCCGTGATTCTTCAGGATGATCGTGTTCGTGGCTTTCAGAAATGGAGTGACCGTCTGGGCAAATCGCTGGTCACCCGGAGTTTCATAAGGAGCGATTGGAACTTCGCCCATGAACACTTCGACTTCCGGCAGAATGCACTGCGGAATCGGCTCACCGGCGACAGCGAAGGCCGTTGCATGCGGCGGATGGCAGTGAACGACCGACTTTACGTCCGGACGATGCTTCATGATCTCAAGATGCAGCAACACTTCGCTGGTTCGTTTCCGAACGCCGGCGATCTGCTTGCCTTCCATGTCGACGGCGCAGATGTCTTCCGGCTTCATGAAGCCTTTGCAGATCATGGTCGGAGTACACAACACTTCGTTCTCGCCAACTCGAATGCTGATGTTCCCATCATTCGCCGCGGCAAAGCCCTTGTTGTAAACGCGACGCCCAATCTCGCAGATCTCTTCTTTGAGGGCTCGATCGTTAATGCCGCTGTTCCATTTGTTGGCCATGTGTTTTGCTTTGCAAAAAAAAGTGTTCAGTTACCAGTGTTCAGCAAATCGCAGCGGTCTGTGTTTTCTGAACACTGAACACTGAAAACTGAACACTCACATTCTTATTCCACACTTACCGTGTCCAGCAATGCGGCACAGTAAGCATCAATCGGTTTTGAGTCAGGATAAAATGGAGTCGATGCATCGGCGCTTTCGGTGACAGCCATCAGGCTGCCGATGCCCGCTCCCATGTCGTCGTACACGACGATCGGTTCTGTTCGTCCCGATACGTCGCCCTTCAATCCGGCATGCATCAACGGCACCGCCAACTTCCAGCTCGCGCCGGTCAGCGTCGGGTCCCATTTGGACAGTGTCACCCGTCCGATGCATTCCATGATTCGCATAATCTTGTCCACTCGTTTAACGGCACGCCGTTAAACAATCTCTTTCCAGCCTTGCGGCCGGTTTGCTGCGGAGAGAGATCTCAACAGCTTCAAAATATCTCCGAACGACCAGCCGGAAGAATCCAGGCAAACAACCTGAGGACTCATCACGGTGGTCAACGTTAATAGATTCGTCGCCTTCGTAATCACGGCGGCTCTTACATCCGGATTGCGATTCAGCAGGCAAGCAACGATTGATGGTTCACCGCCGCAGGTGACGGTGATGCCGTTCTTCAATGTTTGAGATGCCGCCAAAGCTGCATCGTGTTCGTTACTCACCGCCAATGTTTTCCAGCCCGTGGTGGATGCCGCTGACTGACATG
>CAIJTV010000819.1:0-9181 GCA_903823635.1 uncultured Planctomycetaceae bacterium | reverse complement strand
TACAGTTCAGCCGCTCACTCGCGCCGATCTCAACTTCTTTACCGTTTACTGTCACCGTTGCCATGACGATCCCTGGTTCTGAATTTCAAATTTCAGATCTCAAATTTGAAATCTCAAATCACTCACAAAGTATCAGGAAAAGATGTCAGGAACCAAAACTCTGCTGATCCGCCAAATTCTGGCGGACTTTCGATTCCGGACGCCGGTTTTCCAAACTCGTTGATTAATGTGCTTCCATTAGCTTCTGAGCCGACGTCACCGTGGCTCGTTTGCTGTTGATGTACTCTTCGAAGTCACCACGGAACTTGCTGATTGCATTCTTCACCGGCCATGCAGCACCATCCGACAAACCACAAATTGTGGTCCCAGGAATAATTCCCATTGATCCGGCAACTTCCATCAGCAGATCCAGATCCTCAAGGCGTCCCTGACCAGCTCGGATACGAGTCAGAATCTTTGTCATCCACGCGGTGCCTTCTCGGCATGGCGTACACTGACCACAGGATTCATGAGACATAAAACGGCAGCAATTGAACAAGACATCCACCATGCTGGTCTGATCGTCAATGACAACGACCGCAGCAGTACCCAGCCCGAGGCAGCCAACTTTACCCGGACCCGCAAAATCAAGTTTCGTGTCGAACTCTTTGTCCGAGAGGAAGCCCATGCTGATTCCGCCTGGAACGACAGCCTTGGCTTTTCGACCTTTCCAAACACCACCAGCATGCTCTTCGATCAATTCGCGAGCCGTGACACCAAGTGGCAGTTCCACGCAGCAGGGCTTATTGACATGACCGCTGACACAATAGAGCTTTGGTCCATAGCTGCCGGGGTCGCGAGGGTTGTTTGGATCGGGCGGAACGCCGATCGACTGAAACCACTCTTTGCCGCGATACAGAATTTGTGTCACGCAGCACAATGTTTCGACATTGTTGACAATTGTGGGCTTGCGGAAGAGACCTTCGATCGCCGGAAATGGAGGCTTAATACGAGGCCATGCTCGCTTGCCTTCCAGGCTTTCGATCAGCCCTGTTTCTTCGCCGCAGATGTAAGCACCCGCACCACGATGCAGCACGATATCCAGATTGAAACCCGTGCCCTTGATGTTCTTGCCCAGCAAACCTGCTGCGTAACATTCTTTAATCGCGGCATCCAGAGTTCGATAGCTGCGGCCGTACTCGTAACGAAGGTAGAGATAGGCGTTGTTGGATTTGATCGCATGGCAGGCAATCATGATGCCTTCGATCAGCTGATGCGGATCCTTCTCCATCAGGATCCGATTATTGAAAGTTCCCGGTTCGCTTTCATCAGCGTTGATACACAGATAAATCGGGCCTGGATGATCCTTGGGCAGGAAGGTCCATTTCAGACCGCACGGGAACCCCGCGCCACCTCGACCACGCAGGCCGGCATCTTTGACGACGTTAATCACGTCGACGGGAGCCATGCTCAGGATCTCTTTGATCCGCGCGTAGCCACCGTCGGCCATGTATGTCTTCAGCGACGTACTGTCCGGCTTGTTGATTCGAGCAAAAAGTACTGGTTCGAACTTCGCCACAACCGACCTCTGATCTGAATTGCCGCTGATTACAATTTTTCAATCAACGCAGCTACGGATTCTGCATTCATATCCATGTGACATTCATCATCCACCAGGATGCACGGAGCCCCTTCACAGGCTCCGAGACACTCTGCGAATTCCAGCGTCACCTTGCCATCGGCAGATGTCTGCCCGGGATGAACGTGGAACTTGTTGCAGACTTTCTCCAGAACTTCTTCACCACCTCGAAGCATGCACGAAATGCTGCGGCAGACCCAGATCCGGTGTTTGCCCAGGGAGTGTTTTTCATCCTTGAAGAAGTTGTAAAACGACATGGTGTCGTGAACTTCAGAGGGATGTAGTTCAAGCAGTTCGGCAATCTCTTCGATCGCTCCCGTTGAGACCGCGCGCATGGCGTCGTGCACCATGTGCAGGGCCGGCAGAACGACAGCTCGCTTGTTTGGATACTTTGGAAACTCCTGGCGAATCCGCTCTCGGAGTTGTTCACTGAGAACACTCATTTCACAACAGCCCCTGTTTAGCGATCCAGTTCCGCCGCGATAATGTTAATACTACCCAACACCGCCACCACATCGCTCAACTGATGATTTTTGATCAAGTGAGGGAACATGGAAAAGTGCATAAAGGAAGGCGGACGAGTTCTCGCGCGGTAGGCACGAGTTTCTGCGTTGCCAACGATAAAGAATCCCAGTTCCCCGTTAGGCGATTCCGTTGCCGCGTAGACCTGCTCCCGAGGAACTTCGTAGCCCTTGTTCGGCATGATCACCTCGAAGTGCTGGATGAGTCCTTCGATGCTTCGATACACGGACGGCTTAGCCGGCAGCACCATGTCGCTGTCAACCGCGATGTTCACCGGACCCGATGGGATGTTCTCAATGGCCTGTTCGATGATTTTCAGGCTCTCAAGCAACTCTCGCATACGGACGAGATACCGCGAGTAGCAGTCACCGCCCTTGGAACAGACGACGTCAAAGTCGAGGTCTTCATAGGCCAGATAAGGCTCGTCGCGACGCAAGTCTCGCTCAATTCCGCTGGCACGAGCGACCGGGCCGCACGCTCCCAGGTTGATTGCATCTTCCGGACTGAGGTAACCAATGCCCTTCGTTCGATCCACGAAGATGCGGTTCTTGGTTAAAAGGCGGTCGACGTCGTCGTAGACCTTTGGAAACTCTTTGATGAACTTACGAACTCGATTCACCCAGTCCGTATTCACGTCGAACAAGACGCCGCCAACTCGAGTGTAGCTGGTATGAAATCGCTGGCCCGAAGCCATCTCGACGATGTCGTAGATGTGTTCGCGCTGCTGGAAGAAATACAGGAACGCGGTGAAACCACCAAGGTCGAGGGCCGTTGTGCCCAAATTCAGCAGATGGTCATGCATCCGCATGAGTTCTGCAAGAATCGTTCTCAGATACTTGCAGCGCGGGGTGAGTTCAATGTTCAGCAGTTTCTCGACCGCGTGATGCCAGGCAATTTCATTAGCCAGCGGTGACAGATAGTTCATGCGGTCGACGATGGTCACATACTGGTTAAAGTCCAGATGTTCGCCCAGTTTCTCGAAGCCGCTGTGCAGGTATCCGATATAGGGAACCGCATTGAGGACTCGTTCGCCATCCAGCGTCAACACCAGTCGCAGCGTGGTGTGCGTTGCCGGATGTTGAGGACCGAAGTTCAGCGTCCAGACGTATTCACGTTCGGCCGATTCCGCTTCCAGATTATCAACAGGAGTCAGGGGCATCAGTAGAAGCCAGGCAACAAAGACGATAGGAAACTCAACCTGTGCGGTACGGTGCCAGCCTTCAGTTTCGATCACTAACTCTGAGCGGCACCGAAGGCTGGCGCCTAACCGCTCAGGAAATCCATCAACTTCCCGCGCGAGTGATCACCGGGAAGTTATGACGTTCCCCACGACCCTTCAATGGATAATCTTTTCGAAGCGGGAACGAGGTGAATTCTTCAGGCATTAGAATTCGACGAAGGTCCGGATGTCCTTCGAAGACGATCCCGAACATGTCAAAGACTTCTCGCTCCAACCAGTCACAGCCACGCCATAAAGAGTAGACCGTCGGCAGTTTCGGATCCGGCATATTGACTGCCGTGCGAACGATCAGACGCTCCCCTGAGGTAACGTTGAGCAACATATAGAGTACTCCGAAGCGATCAGTCGCTCCTTCATACTCCAGATAATCCACAGCGGTCAGATCGATCAACATATCGAAGCCGTGGTCTGACTTCAGACTGCTGAGCAAATCGAACAACTTTGCAGCAGGAACATCAACCCGACGATTGTCGCGAAAGCTGCTTTCCGACAGTTCAGTGCCAAATTTTTGCTGCAGAACAGACAGCTCAACCATTTTTGCCTGCTCCTCGATTCAATCCAGCCTGAGTCATAGCTGCGGAGAAACCGCCTAACTGAACCAAATTGGCGTCCTGAATACGATATCGCTCTTCGGATTCGAATGGCTCCGGACCCATTGGGGTGTCGCGAGCCATAAACTCCTTGCCCATGATCGTTCCAGTTCGACGAACCTTCGCCTGCATTTCCATCACAGCCGCAATCAGCTGCTCTGGACGTGGCGGACAGCCTGGCACGTACATGTCAACGGGAATGAATCGGTCGACCCCCTGAACAACGGCGTAAGTGTCAAAGACGCCGCCCGAGCAGGCACAGGCACCCATCGAAATGCACCATTTCGGTTCCGGCATCTGCAGCCAAATTCGTTGCAGAACAGGCATCATTTTCATGACGACGCGCCCAGCAACAATCAACAGGTCGCATTGCCGCGGGCTGAACCGCATCACTTCGGCACCGAAACGAGCGAGGTCGTGCCGGGAAGCCGCTGTCGCCATCAGCTCAATACCACAGCAAGCCGTGGCAAATGGCATGGGCCACATGCTGTTGGAACGCGCCCAGTTTGCGGCTGCATCCAACTTTGTGAGAAATACGTTTTCCGGGAGACCTACCGCCATCGAAATACTCCCTTCCGCCAAGCATAAACCCAAGCCAGTGCAAGAGTTGTCATGAACACAAGCATGACAGCAAACACCGTATCCCGCAATTCGGGCGGGATTCCAAGTTCACTATAGGCACTCACGGCCCATGGATACAAAAACAGCAGTTCCACGTCAAAGACGAGAAACAGGATCGCAACCAGATAGAATCTTACGTCAAAAGGCTGGCGAGCATCCCCGACCGGGTCCATCCCCGATTCATAGGGCATATCCTTTACGGGAGTATGCTTACGAGGCCCCAGTAGATGTGCCAATAACAGGTTTGTGATCACAAACCCGACGAGAATCGCGCCGTAGACAAATAAGGGTGGAAGGTTGGGAAGGTCCACTTCAGATCCTCTACAAAGCCAGCAAACGTTCAGTGAGCGGTCAACGCCTGAGTTTTTTCCCCACGACCGCGGTTTCCTGCAGCCATGGCAACCCCCTAAGCGCACCGACCCCGGGCGCAATCTCTGCAGATGGTGAATATGAACTTGATCTCGGTGAATCAAGGCCAACAGCGGTCGCCTGAGGAATCATCTCGCTTTCGGAAATGCCCAGCATAAACTTCAGTCCAACAAGCGATTGTCACCCTGATTCGTTTCGGCGGGAATTCGTGACCGAACCGCGTTGAAGGACGAACAAAATCTGCAAGGCCCCGGGGGCCGATCCGATTTGTGGTTTTCAGCCTTTTCGGGCGTGAAGGTCAAACCAGCCTTTGCGATGAAACGGATTCCCGGACGGCGTCGAGGAAAGCAATGAGAATGGGAATCGTCGTTGGCGACCGTAAAAATAGGCGAGGTACATTTCGGCCACCTCATCAACACTATAAGTCGGAGTCTGAAGTTCTTTTCCAAACAGTCCGGAAGTATGTCCGTCGAAGGCATAGTCTACGTAGGCGCCCTCAAGTGGAGGATTCGGGCACTTGACCGATTTGAGCCTTGATTGATCGGAGACCTGAAATTTCGTGTACCCCATCGCCCGGAGATAGACCAGCATTTCCAGGCACTCCACCTTCTGCTTTGCGAGGTTATTGGGAGTCATCAGCTCAACACTCACATGTTCCGGTGTCTGGTCGAGATTCCTGAGCGATCGAATGCACATGACATCGGCACCTTCGATGTCAATCTTCATAAAGTAAGGCAGGCCAAAAGTGGCAACGAGTTCGGCCAGGCGGACGGTGGGGACAGTGATCTTCTGGAACGCCTGATTCAGGCTTCGATTCCAGTCGGGTAATAAAGTTCCCCAGTCATTCTTCTCGTCATTGACATAAAACTCCACGCTTTCAGTCTGATCCTCGACCAGTGCTTTATTGACGATCGTCAGTTGTCCAGAGCTGATGTGGTCGCGAAATCGTTCTTCGGATTGTTTGGCAAGGACGGGACTCGCTTCAACCGCAACAACTTTGAATCCCTTCTGCAGGTAGAAGTTGGTGTCACGGCCGATGTGCATTCCAATATCGAAAATCATTTTTTGCATTCTGGCCATCCACAGTAACGTCAAAATAAAAGTGAATTGATGGGGGCGGGGGCTATGTGCAGTCGGCGAGATAACTCTGAGGTGTCGTTCCTGGCGCGAACCGGTTTAAAGTCTTAAGTTACCGGATTCATATCCTGATCCACTCTTCCGGTGTCAGGTCGTTGTCATTCATCGTGGGATCATGGAACCATTTCCTCGGCGCGATTTTCAATCCGCCTTTTGCGGCCAGCCAGGCTCCCCACCAACTAAAGGACGAGTTGGCAATAATGTGATGAGTTGCTCGAGCCATGAGCCACAGATCTGCGAGTCCCGATCGGTCCAACTTGGCCTCCGGGAAGACCAGCGGTCTGATGGCAGGCAAATTTTCCCTGGCCCATGGTAAATCGTCGGAAAGAACCAGCACCGGATTGCTCGTCGGAAGTCGCTCCATGGCGGCCTGGTAATAGTCCAGAGTACACTGTGCATAGATTCTGCTCGCTTTTGTGCTGCTGACGTAGTCACCGCGACGAATATGCAGGACAGCATAGTTCTGGTCTGACAGCTTTTGGCTGAGCTGTAAGGTTTCCTGGTCTGAGGGATCCGGAACTCTCAGCTCTTCTCGAATCTGTTGCTCAATCCCTTCGAAATAGCGATAAGTCTGAAAGTATCCCGTCAGTGTGACGGGTGGTTGAATGTTCTCGAAATGTGGGTCAAACTGGAAATGTGGTTCACGATAGATTCGCTCGCGACGAATTACGGATTGCATGAGTTGAAGGCCGCGAGACATCCAGGTGATATCCAACGAGCGGTGTTGTACATCAGCCTGAATCGGAAACTGATCCAGCTCGAATGTTCGATGGCGACCTTTGTCATAGAATGAAACATCCAGAACAAGTCTGGAATTTGTTTTGGACGCCAAAGATCTTCCTGCCGCATACTGAAAGAGCTGATTGCCAAGCCCGCCGGAAACTTTGAGCAGGCATGTTGGCTGAGTACTTGCAGCTACACCCATTGAATCCCCCTGGCCCCGAGAAGGGAACTGGATACTTGCCAGCCAGTGCAGTGGCTCATGCTGCGCGTTTCCGGGATTCGCCGCTTGTAAAGGGAATGACTGACTGGCAGTTTTGCTGATTCAATGTCAGCCACCTGCGCCGCTGGCGTTCAATCTGCTTCTTGATCATGCGGCGAATATCGATCAGTGGACCATGTCGAAACAGTTTTCCACTGGTCAGGTTACGGTCGATAGTCGTGCCAAAGACGGCCGAGTCTGACTTATCCAGAATGTCTTTCTGGATACACGCTGCCGGGTTGAGTTGCAGGATGCGGAGTTGCGAGCTGACGACGGACATCGGGTTGAACATGACCTGATCAATCGGGTCAGCCAGTTTTTCCTTCAGGGACAAGAGTCGCCGAGCGCAGGAAGCGGAGATCACATATCCTGCAGTTCCACCGTGCCAGCTCAGCAGTCGCTGAAGCATGCTTCCGGAACTGAGCGATTGGTGTTCTTTGCGGCACACAACTTGTCTTAATGTCGTCTCCAGTTTGATGACATCAAAATCAGCGACTTCAAGATCAATCGCTTTCATCACACTTTTCATCGTCGTGGCCATCACGGCGTCGTCTTCAAAGACGGCAGCATGAGGCTCGCCGCTGGCCAGTAGCTTTTGCCACGCCAGTTTATGGCTCATAAACAGACCGATCTCTCCCGCATTGATAGGCTGGAATTCAAAGGTTGCTGCCACTGCAGAGGCAAGGTCCTCAGAACTCAGACGACGCCCCTCCACTGCGGAGATTCGTTCAAAAGGAATCCCCAGTAGCTCGGCCTGCCGGGTAAAGAACTCGAGTCTCTCCGTAGATCGGTCGAGGTTGATCAGGTATGACTTCATCAGATGCGTCCTTATCAGATGATGTGGGTTCAGATGACGTGGGCATTGAATTCACGTTGAGTCGTGCGCTCGATTGCTTCTCGCACACTGCCATCTGGAAATGTCGTCGCGATTGCCGCATTTCGACTGGCAACCAACGCTGATTTTTCAGAAAAGAGACCCAGCAGTTTCGTCGCGATACCCGGAGTGCGTACGCGGGACAACTGTCTCAGATCGATGGCGTTTCCATTACCATTCTGCAAAGCAGTATGCCGTCTTGCGTAGCGGCTTTGCGGGTTTTTATCGAGTTCGTAGTTGCCGAACCCCATATCACGCTTCAGATACTTCAGGTGCCAATAAAGATAGCCTGCAAACTCACGGCGAAGGGAGCCTCGACGAAATCGCTCAAACCGCCGATCGTGAGCAAAATAGGTCTGATTCGTTACAGGAAAGAATCCGATGTCGCCTCCGCCGGAGATGGGATCGCTGTCCAGAATTCCGAGATTGCCGTCGGTGCCAGGGAACAAATTCAGCCCGGAAAAGCAGAACATCGTGTTCGGGCTGGCGGTTCCGTTTCGAAGCCCGTCAGTCACACGTTGAGTCGTCTCGGTAATTGCAAGATGGTCGTCGTCCAGTTTCGTCGCGTACTTATACCGTGTCGAAATCAGAGAGAAATTGTAGTAGTTCACCAGACTGTTGGGTGATGAAGGGTCCGTTTGAGCATGCCCTTCACTGCCAGGTGGATGCACCTGATCCAGATAGTGGATAACACGCAGCCTGCTGGGGCCAAACTCGGTTTGCAGCCTGAGCAGAATCTCTGGTGTCGCATCGGTACACTGGTTGTAGACCGCGACAATCTCATCAAAGAATGGCATGTGACTGCGAATGGAGACTTCCAGCCAGTCCGCCCCGTTCCTGATTCGCATGAAGGCACTCACACCCGGTCGGCGATCATCAACTCGAAGATCGCTCACCTGAAAGCGGTAACCAGAAACAGCTTCAGGTCCTGTAGTCATTTCAGGCTGCCGACCTGCGAGATGCGTTGATGGGCTGCAGGCCTGCGCACTCAGGAACAGCAAAGATGGTATTGATGTGGTCCCGATAGACTTCCTGATACCCGGCCGCAAGGATGCGAGAACGCACGCGTCGTGCGGAGTCCGCAAGTTCAGCCGTGACATTCAGTTCTTCATGAACATCACAGAGTTCCACGATCATGAGTCGGGGTCGCCATCGCTTCAGGTCGAAGCTGCGAAATACGCTTTCTTCAAATCCTTCCACATCCACGACAAGGACATCGAAACCGCTG
>CAIJTV010000818.1:0-3382 GCA_903823635.1 uncultured Planctomycetaceae bacterium | reverse complement strand
TGGACAGGCCCAAGACCCATCCTCTGCGGATCGCAGCCAGTACTGGTGCCGGCTGTCAACTGGGCCATGGGTTTCCAGCCGTGCTTACGAACCGCCTCCTCACTCGCCAACAAAAGCATGGCCGCGCCATCGTTGACTCCGGATGCATTTCCCGCCGTGATGGTTCCGGCCGGACCTGTGCCATCTGATTCGAACAGCGGCTTCAGGGCCACCAACGACTGGCGATTGGCCTCTGGTCGCGGATGCTCATCCTGCACGCAGTCATCCACCGCAACCAACTCTTCCGCAAACTTACCTTCCACCAGAGCCTTCGAATAAAGACGTTGACTGCGTTCGGCCCATGCGTCCTGCTCACGGCGACTGATTTTCATTTCCTCCGCGATGTCTTCTACAGTCTCTGCCATCGTGCGCTGACTAAAGCTGTCGATCAGGCCGTCGGTAAGCATCGAATCCACAGCATGCTCGCTGATGTTTGATTCTGGCAGCGTTTCTCCCTTGCCAGGACGAGCCAGCAGAAACGGCGACTGACTCATCGACTCAGTGCCACCGACCAGAACAATCTGCGCATCTCCGGACTTGATCGCCTGCGCTCCCAAAAGAGCCGACTGCATACCAGAGCCGCACATCATGTTGATCGTGAAAGCGGGCGTCGTCATCGGAAGCTGAAGGCCGACTGCAATCTGTCGAGCGACGTTCATTCCCTGGCCGGCCGAAAGCACGTTTCCAATGATCACCTGATCGATCACGCTGCGATCCAGTCCCGCGAGGGCACCATTTCCGGCGGCGACGGCAAGCTCCACAGGACCTCGGTCCGCTAACGCTCCTCGGAATCGACCGAAGGGAGTTCGTTTGGCAGCAACGATGAAAACGCGTGACATCAGAAGGAGCTTCTTTGTTTAAAAAATCGGGGAATCATTAGCATGGAACGCCTCCTGCGAACATGTTTCCATCGAGCACAAACAGCGTGTTGATTTAATCCTAACCCGCTGCGTCAGCGAGGGATTGTTGTTGAAAACGCGGCGACTTTTATCCCTCACTGACGTGTCGGGTTGTGAAAAGCAATTAAATGAACAGCCACTAAGCCTGCAGGATCCTCCGCAGGCTTAGTTGGCCCATCCAGCTCATCGTTCAATCAAACCTGATCCGGAGTCGGAATCTCGAATCCTCGTCGGTTCGCATCCTTTAACAGGGCGTTCGCTTCGACCGCATAATCACCGACATGTGTCTCCGTTTCTGGATCAAATGTAATCCATGGTCCGACGGTGTATTCGGCTCCGTCTTCCGGAATGCCAACGCCTGATTGGAGTGTGTCATGCAGTTTCAGAAAATGTTCGGCGGCGTCTTTGTTGTCGCCAAACTTACCCGCCTTAGCATTAAACGGGACCTTCTGGCCCAGACGGTAGGAATTATTCATCAGATGGCCCAAAACACAGCCATAATGAGCGTCATAAACGTTGCCGTTCGCAAGTTCAGGCTTGCCTTCGCGACAAGCCGTGACGAATGCAGCCCAGTTACCGCCCGGCGTGACCTTCCCTGGAGCGATATCCAACGTCTCGCCCTTTGAGCTGCCAGCCGGATAGTAGAGACCGCGAATGATCTTGCCGCCATCTTCGAAGTAGTACTCATTCTCCACCTGGTGCTCATACTTCGGATAGTCAACATTTCGCACGTTGAAGAACACCTGCTGCCCGTTGGCGTATTCTGCAATTCCCATCATCGTGTTAGGAGTCTCCCCCTGGTCGTCCCATTTAAAGCGACCACCGATCGCCATCGCCTTCACCGGATGAGTCAACTCCTTGTCCAGAGCCCATCGAGCGATGTCGAGCTGATGAGTTCCCTGATTGTTGAGGTCACCGTTCCCGGTCTTCCAGAACCAATGCCAGTTGTAGTGGACGAGGTTGCCATGGAACTCATCGATCACAGCCGGCCCGCGCCAAAGATTCCAGTCCAGATTCTCGGGTGGAGCTGAGACAGGCTTGAGACCAATGCTGCCACGTTTCTTGCAGCAGTAACCGTAAGAGATCTTCAGCTTGCCAAATTTCCCCGCCTGAATGGCTTCATGAAGTCCGGCGATTTTGGCATCGCTGCGACTTTGAGTGCCATGCTGGATGACCACTCCGTATTTTTCCTGAGCCGCAACGGCTATTCGACCTTCAGCCACATCGTGACTCATCGGCTTTTCAACATAGACATGCTTGCCAGCCTGAGCACCCCAGATCGTCATCAGCGAGTGCCAGTGATTCGGGGTCGCGATGGAAATTGCATCCAGGTTCTTATCTTCCAGAGCTTCACGAACATCGGCGATCCCTTTGGCCTTGAAGTTCTCATTGAGCCTTGACTGCAGACCGGTCATCGCTTTGGCGAGTACATTCTTGTCTGGATCAACGATATAGGCGATCTCAACATTCCGTTGATCCATCCAGCCTGCCAGATGGCTTTGACCACGACCGTTCAAGCCAACGACTGCGATTCTAAGACGATCATTGGCGCCCAGAATTTTCCCTGAGGCCTTCGTGCCTGTCAGCAAAAGAGACGCCCCGGCCGCCGTTGATGTCTGCAGGAATCCTCGACGAGTTACTCTGGCCATCACTGTCTCCACTCATGCATGAAAGTTCAGGAGTCTGTAAAAACCCGCGGCCGCCGGATGGAGCCACCACGTAATTGTAATTCGGACGCGGACATCTCTTCAATCGACACAGAGTAGACAGGTCCTAGGGCGTCGGTCAAATACTTTGTGGTGTGGGCCTCAGCCCACTTCTCCTCCAACTGACGAAGACCTCACTAGCTACGACCCCATGCCTGCCCATCACGTCTGCCACGAGCATTTCTGGGATTGAATCTACGATCCCAGAAAAATCAATCGCGCGGCGGGATTCGCAATCGCGTTGACGAGCGTCTGCAGGAATCGCGCGGCTGGTGCGCCGTCGATGACTCGGTGATCAAAGGTCAGGCTCAGAGTCATGATCTGACGCACTTCGATGCGTCCATCTTCACCAACGACAGGTTCTCGACGAATTGCCCCCAATCCAAGAATCGCCGTCTCCGGAAGATTAATGACGGGAGTAAAAGCATCAATGCCAAATGCGCCGAGGTTTGTAATTGTGAAAACGGCCCCCTGCATTTCCGATGTCGACAGCTTTCCATCGCGAGCCTTCTGGATGACTCGTGCAGATTCAACGGCAAGACTCATCAGACTTTGACTGGAGACGTTCCGAATCACCGGCACGATCAGCCCTTCCGGAGTGTCAACGGCCAGACCAATATGAATCTGATCTGGATCTGGCTGAACAATGTCAGACCCCTCCCAACGGCTGGCCAGCAGCGGGAACTGAGTCAATGTTTCTGCCAAAAGCTTCGCGATGATATCGTGGATGGCTGGGAC
>CAIJTV010000817.1:0-3327 GCA_903823635.1 uncultured Planctomycetaceae bacterium | reverse complement strand
GCCAACGCCAACAACCGTGGGATCAGACACCAGCCCGAAGACGTGTCTTACGCTTCCTCGTCGATTGGCATTGCCCACAGCCTGCAGGCACGAGGTGGACAGCGTAATCACCAAATCGTATCGCCCGCTGACAAGTTCGTTGGCCATCGAGTTGGCTGTTGCCATGTCGCCTTCGGCATTGAATCGCGACAGAACCAGAGAGCCGCCCTCAGCGAACCCGGCTTTCTCCAGTCCGGAGATTACTCCGTTCGCGCCTTCGTCCATGACGGGCTGCGACGCCATCTGCAGCATTGCGACTTTGAAGGTCTTTTCGGTCTTTGCCGCTTTCGGAAGATCGGAGAGCAGCAAAACCGCCGCCGCCAGGGCAATAGCACCCAGTCCGGGGCCGAAGTGTCGAAGAATCCAGGCGAACACAGGTAAGCAGAACTTTCTGATTCAGGAACTGATTTTGGCGGTCGAACAAAACCCACGAAAGCCAAGGCGGTCTGGATCTGTCAAACACGTGCAGTCGGCAGAGACGCGCCCAGTTATGCTCGTGGGAGTCGAGTCGAAGCGAACAACTGTTGTTTTACGACAAAGCCGATCAAATTCCAGCGGCAGCCGGTGAGCAGTCAGGTGATTTGCCGCAAACGGCGGGAAAGCCCTTTTTGTAATGCGGGGCGTCGTGATGCAATGGGCCAGGGAGCTGTGCATTTGCGCGAGTACTAAGCGTTCTCGCTTCACGCCAAGCCGCAAGGGTCAGTACCCGAATGCGCCTACGCCTGCGCCTCGCCGTTAAACGATTAAGCCAACGGCCTGCAAGATTCTCGTTCTCCCCTGAGGCATCCGTGGCGAAGAAACGGCGAAACTCACGCAGCAATCGGATCGCTTGTGCGATGCCGACTGCTCGTGACTTCTGCCTGAGCAATTTCCGCGATCAAGCGGACGAGCGCTAGATAACGCCGCCGTGGACGCGGTATGGTGTTGCCAGGTCCGGCAAATCAAGTCCCCAGATGCGTTCCCAGATCTCCGGGATATGACGCAAGCTTTCAGACTGATAAATCAATTGGCGAGCTCTGACGTCTGGATTTGGACTCCAGATCGGCAACGCGCAACCCACATTGATTGTGGTGCATGCCAGTAAGAGCCCTACCATCAGTCGTGTTCGAATCTTCATCGCAAACGTCCTTCCCTGGACCCGCTTTTCCGCCGGGATCAATGCCCGCGGTTGCCACAGTATTCGGAAGACAGATCAGTTTCCTGTTCACCAGCCTGAGCCATCGACAAGTGTCGAGACTCTTCACTTTGAAAACATGATCCAATGCGAATCCCAGTCGGCCAATCAGTCGCGTCGATGGAGCAAGTGCCTACTTTGAACCTTCAGAGTAGCCAGAGTTCATCGCTCCGGATCCTCGATTCAAATTTCCATCCGACTCATATCGCGTGATGGGAGTGAGCGGCGGTAATCCGCTGGCTTTGCTGGCTGCTTCCGCTGCAGCTCGACTTCGAGCCGCCTCGCGCTCTTCCAGCTCGCGGACTTTCGCTTCCATCTCCTTACCCGGCTTGAAGGTCACCACAAATTTTGCAGGGACTTCAACCTGACCACCCGTTCGAGGGTTTCTGGCCTTTCGAGCTGCCCGCATCTTGACCTCAAAGACCCCGAAATTTCTGAGTTCTATTCGGCGGTCTTCAACCAGAGTTTCCACAATCGCATCAAAGGTCTTCTGGACGATTTCCTTCGTTGTCAGTTGCGTTAACCCCAGCTCATCCGAAATCGCTTTGACGATTTCCTTTTTGGTCACGGTGGGTTTCTCCCGAGTAAGAGCAGAACGCAAAATCAATCTATGAAACGATACAACTTTATGGACTGTCAGGACTTACTGTCAAGACCCTGCCGGACAACCCTGCGCGTTTCATGTGATGGACTCTGCCGATTCTGCGCGTTCGATCGGTCGATCGATTCGCATTCGATCATGATTTCAAGTGAATTGCCAAAGAACCAGCCGTCGTGTGGACATAGCCCAGCACTTGAATCCTTTATCGGACCGCTGGAACCCCTGTTTTGAGGAAACTCGGCATAATCGATACAGATTGCGCAAGACTTATGACCGGAATGCCCTTCACCAGGGGAGCGACGGCAGCATGGGATGACTAGGAATGCTGGCGTTTACGCGGCCGTGAATTAACTGCGGCAGTTTCTGCCGACGAGGATTTTCGTACGGCCGCAAGGCGAACCCCGTTCGCGGGCTGTTAATGATTGCTGGCCGAATTGCTTCATCGCATGCACACAGATGGCAGCAAGCCGCGAAGTCCGGCCCGGCAGGACGAACCTACTGGATGACTCGCGTCCGTTGGCGTTTGAGTGACAACGAGCGACTCTTTACAATTCACACGGGCCACATCGTCGGCGATTCTTTTGCTTGCAGAACGCTCGGGAGATGGCATTGCTTTGATCACTCCCGTCCCGGAAAATTTCTCACCAGGTTATTCTCGGCGCGGTCACGATTGAGGCAACGTTCCCAATAATGTGTCCCGCGAACACCCGACCTCAATTCATCCCGTGTAAAGATTAAGTCATGAAATCGATCCTGATCCAGTTCGACACCGATGCTCTTCCCAGTGTTTTTGACCGAGTTGTCGCGGTGGATTCCAACGTCGAACATCTGTTCTCGTACGGTGGCGTCACGCCGGAGAATGTTGTTGGCCTCGTTCACGGAGCGATCTTCACTCGAGGTCCCGCCGACCTTAAGAATACCGCGATCTTTGTCGGGGGAAGTGATGTGGCGGCCGGCGAAGTGCTGTTCAAGAAAATCCAGAAGACCTTCTTCGGCCCGATGCGAGTTTCCGTCATGATGGATTCCAATGGTTGCAACACGACCGCTGCGGCTGCAATCGCGTCGGCTCGTAAGCATTTGTCTCTGGCCGATGCGTCTGCCCTTGTGTTGGGGGCCACCGGGCCGGTTGGGTTGCGAGCGGCAGAGTTACTGGCTCTGGAAAACTCCCGCGTGACTCTGGTGTCGCGAACTCTGGATAGAGCGGAAGCGGCCTGCGAATCCGTCCGAGCCAAAGTTGCATCCGCTCGACTCACTCCAGCTGCCGCATCGACACCCGAGGAATTCGAGAAGCTTGCGGCGAATCAGCAAATTGTCATCGCGGCCGGAGCCGCTGGTGTGTGCTTCCTGAGCGAAGGCGCGCTGGCTCGACTGGATGACGTCAAACTGGCGATTGACCTGAATGCAGTGCCGCCGGCGGGGCTTGCCGACGTTGGCGTGATGGACAAAGCCGTCGAGAAACACGGCACAATCTGCTACGGCGCTCTGGGGGTTGGCGGACTAAAGATGAAGGTTC
>CAIJTV010000816.1:0-1920 GCA_903823635.1 uncultured Planctomycetaceae bacterium | reverse complement strand
GGCCTCTGCGTGGCTTATGGTGCAGCGAAAGCTGGACTGAATCACATGATGAGATCCATCGCGGTGGAGCTTTGTTCGCATCGCATTAATGTCAACGCCATCGAGCCCGGATGGATCGACACTCCTGGTGAGCATGTGACTTTCTCGGAAGAAACGATCGCAGCCGAGGGGCAAAAACTTCCCTGGGGACGATTGGGGTTGCCGGAAGACATTGGTCGAGCCGCTGTGTTCCTTGTTTCGGACGATGCTGACTATATCACAGGTTCTGTGTTGCCGGTCGATGGCTGTTTTCGATTCAAGGATTGCCGTGTTGAACTGGTTCCACAGGTGCAGGTTAAGTCATGACGGTTTCTCTGCGACAGTTTCGGTTTCAGAACGGCCCCGCTGCTCCTCATCTGTTGATTACTGGGGGAGTTCACGGGGATGAATTTGAACCCATCGCGGCTATCACGACATTGATCCGAAGTTTTCGCACGGACGATTCAGCGGTGCAGGGTTTTCGAGGCACCGTGACGCTGGTGCCGATTGTCAATGAGTCGGCTTTTTTGCGAGGCCATCGATGTGGTGAGGACGGCAAAGATCTTGCAAGAACTTGCCCCGGTCGTGCAGACGGAACTATCACTGAGCAGACTGCCTGGGCGTTGAGCGAACTGATTCGTTCGGCAGACTATTACGTCGATCTGCATACAGGCGGAACAGAGCTTTCGGTTTATCCGCTTGCTGGTTACGTCATGCATGCCAATGAGCAGGTTCTTCTCGATCAGCGGAGAATGGCGAAGGCGTTTAATTTGCCGGTCATCTGGGGGACATCACCACATCTGGAAGGGCGTAGTCTTTCGGTCGCTCGTGATTGCAATGTGCCCGCGATTTATTGCGAGTATCTCGGCTCAGCCACCTGTCTCGCCGCAGGGATTGACGCCTATGTCGACGGTTGCCTGAACGTCATGGCTGAATTGAAGATACTTGATCGAGCAGCGCCTCTCGATCGAGTTGCTTACGTCGTGGAAGATACGAATCCTGGTTCTGGCCATATGCAGGTTTGTAATCCGGCGCCCTGCACTGGTTACTTTCACACGTCGCTCAAACCTGGAGATCGAATTCGGTCCGGGGATGTTATGGGCATCGTGATACCGCTGGATCAGACCGAACCGAAGCCCATCATTGCGGAACAGACTGGAATTGTTCTTGTCCTCCGCACATTTCCCCGAGTGCAGCAGGGTGACTCGGTGGGCGTCATTCTGGACGTGTGATGTCTGCCTACGAGCGGTCCCGGCAGAATTCAAATCTGCCGAAAGTGCATCACAATTGCAAATGCCGCCAATCCTACTGTTCAGAGCCATGTACTACTGCCAAATTTTGCCGGAATCCAACGGTTCGGTGCTGGATGTGATTGTTCATTTTTTTTGATTCTTCGGCGTCCTCAATTCAAATTATCGGGCAGTGAGTGTCTGGCTATTATTGTGAAGCGTGACAAAGCGTGAAGCACCAAATGGTCTTCCTTTTCTGCGCCCACTCTGACGATTCACGGAGAATTAGCCATGGTGAACACAAACAGTTTAAGCCGAAAGGCAACCAGGAAAATCGACTTGCGGCTGGCGAAATGTGAGGGTACTAATACAGAGCGATATCCTCATCGAATTCAGTCTGCGATCACGCGACAACGTCTTGTGTCTATCACAGGGACGACAGACGACGATCTGCTCGACCAACTGCTTGATCTGGGATTCAACGAAGACAATCTGGAGGCCATACGATATGCGCCGATTGCTGAGGTTGCCTGGGCGAGCGGTAAGGTGACTCAGTTTGAGCAGGTGTTTGCAGTCAGTGCTGCACTACAATCGGACATGCTTAGCGTTCCTGCTGCATTTGATTTGTTTCAATCCTGGCTGGCGAGACGTCCGGAAAAGGTCCTGTGGTCTG
>CAIJTV010000815.1:0-3580 GCA_903823635.1 uncultured Planctomycetaceae bacterium | reverse complement strand
GTGCGGCCATTGCTCAAAACTGTGCTGCTGGCCTTTATCACAGGGTCTGCCTGGCTCGCCGCACTCGTCCTGCTGCCCGAGTTCCGGATTTCCGCCGCCCGAGCCTTGCTGTTGCCGTTCGAATACACCACGGTCCGCTTTTCGCCGGAAACCTCCACCGTTCGGCATGGCGAATCTGTGACTGTCGTTGCAACTGTCTCCGGACGCCCCGTCTCGTCGGCTCAATTGCAGTATCGACCGGTCGGTGCAGAGGCCGACTGGATCATCCTTGATCTTGTTCCGACAGACGTCGAGAAAATCAACGGTGATGTTGAAGAACCATCAACGGCACCACGGCTCCATGGCGAACTTTCGGCCGTACTGAGCGATCTCACGCAGGACATCGAATTTGAAGTGCTCGCCGGCCCGCGTTCCTTGCCGGAAGGATCCGTCCGAGTCTTGCAGCCATTGACCCTGGAGAAGTTCGATGCCCGCATTGCTCCGCCAGCCTATACAGGTCGCTCGGAAGAAAGCCTGACGACTCTCGACCTGAAGGTCCTGGAAGGATCTAGGGTGGACCTGAAACTGGAATTTAACCGTCCTGCTGTGGAAGTGAATCTGAAACGGCAGGAACGTGTGCCTGATTCGCAGCCAACCGAAAGCGATGCCACGGCGAGCGGCTCTGTAAAAGCCGGGGTTGACTCGGATTCCGCCTGGATTCCGCTGGTCTTCCATGAAAACGCCGCGATGGGAACGCTTGCTGATCTTCGCCAGAATGTTTCGTTGACTCTATCGGCGAAAACGGAAGACGGAATGTCTCTGGATCCCCAGCAGATCAACATTCGCGTCCAGCCGGATTTGACGGCGAGGGTCCAGTTTATTGCGCCGCCCGAAGAACTAATCGTCACGGCAACTACGGAAGTGCCGATGATCGTTGAGGCTGGCGATGACCTTGGCCTGCACAAAGTGGGCATTCTGTTTCAGATCGGCAGTGGCCCGTTCCAGACCCTGCTTGAACAGGATGCAGGTGGATCAACAGACGTCTTTCGTCTGACCTCGTTGATGATGCTGGAAGAGCATCAGCTGACGATTCAAGACGCGGTGACCTATTATGCTTATGCTGAAGACAACTACCTCGGCCAGCCACGCCGTACAGTGACTCCGCTGCGATTCATAGACATCCGGCCCTACAAGATGGACTTTCAGGTCGTTGAATCGGAGGGAGGTGGAGGCGGTGAGTCCAGCGATGGCAGTTCGGTCACACTGGAAGAACTTATTTCACGGCAGCGTCAGGCCCTGTCACAGGCGTTTCAGTCCGTCCAGAAGTCCAGCCAGCACCCACCCTCAATAGAAACGATCTCACAACTGACGGATGAACAGACAGGCATTAAGGAGGCAACGCTTGAGTTTTCCGCAGGCATGGCCGAGCGAGGTGCTGAACTGCCATCGCTCGATGAAGCCATCCAGCATATGGACACCGCCCTTGACTCGCTCAACGATCAGGACCTGACGAGCACTGCCGCTGCCGAGCAACTGGCAGTGACGGAATTAATTCGTGCGAGGGAGAATCTTCGGACGATGCTGAAGCAATGCAAGAGTCCGTCGGCCAGTGCTCAACGGAAGTTTGACCGCCAGATGCGACAGAAGCTGCGCATGCCAAAGAAGGATCCATCAGACCAGCAGGAGCAGGTAGCTCAGATACGAAAGAAACTGGAAGACCTTGCCAAACGTGAACGCGAATGGTCCAAACAGGCTCAGCAGTGCTGCAACAGTTCAGCCAGTTCATCGGGCAAGCCGTCCCAGTCTCAATCGACGCAGTCTCAGCAAGCCCAGTCACCTCAAAACTCTGAACAACAGGCCTCTGAACAACAAAAATCGGAATCGTCTTCGGATCAGGACGGGGCATCGCCAACGCCAGCCGAAGTCGCTGAGGCACAGGAAAAACTGCAGGCAGAGCTTGCAGAGGTTCAGAAGCAACTCGAACAGCTGAACGCCGCCGGCCAGGCGGCTCGGGATCAGGCCCAACAGGCAGCCGAATCGATGAAGCAGGGACTTGCCGAATTGAAACAGAATGACGGAGACGCAGCCGGTGCAGAAGGGCAGCGGTCGGCCGATCAAATGGAGCAGTTGTCGGACCATCTGGCAGCAAAGAATGCTCATGACTTTGGAAAACGACTGGATGATGCTCAGAAAGTCGCACAGCAGCTCGCCAGTCGGCAGGAGCAGGTCGGCCAGCAACTGCGGGACGAGTCAGCATCCGGCAAGACGGCGAAACCTTCTGACGGCAAAGGACCAGGCGACGGAGGCGAGTCTCAGAAAGCGGACTCGGGCAAGGAGCTGGCTCGCGATCAGCAGGCCCTGGCCACGCAAACGAAGATGCTGGCTGAGGTGCTCGATGGCCTGGAACGCGATGCAGCGAAGGAAGCCGGTGGCGTGCAGCAGAGACTGCAGCAGGCTCAGGCCGAAAACCCTCCACGCGACATTGCCGCGGGAATGAACCAGACGGCCGAAGATCTGAAGGCACAGCGGACCACAGCCGCTGGTCGCGGTGCCGCGGAGGCTCTGCAGCGACTTCAGGAATTGAGCCAGTCACTCAGCGCGGCTCGGGGAGAATTCGCTCAGCCGCAATTGAAGGAACTGCTGGCACTCGAAGAACAACTGGCTCAGCTTCAGGAACAGCTGAAGCGAGCTCAGAATAAAGGAGACGACTCGGCGGCTGCGGCTGGTCAGAAATGGCAGCAGCTGGAAGCCCGACTCGACAAACTCGCCACTGCTGACCAGCGTCTCGCTGAAGCCATGCGTCAGCTCCGGCAAGGTTCTCCCCAGAAACCGGAAACGTTTGCAGAATCCGCCGAGCAGCCGACGCCAGAAGAGTTCTTTGTCCGACTTCAACTGGGAGATTTTTCAGGGATGCGCGAAGTGTCCAAAGCTCTGCAGACAAAGATCCAGGAGGCCATCCTGGCAGGCTCGCTCATGGATGCCGACCAGCCGGTACCGCCCGCTTACAAAGAACTGGTCGAAAAGTATTACCGCGCCCTTTCTGATGATCTGAGATAGGTGGTTCGATGTTAGACTGGTCGAGCCCATATCCTGCCTGGGTCTATCTGAGCCTGGCAGCCGCCTGCATTGTCCTCATCGCTATCGCGCGCTGGACGGCGATTTCCGATCGCCTGCGTCGCTGGACGCTTTTTCTGCCGAGGATGATGGTGCTGGCCCTGCTGCTTGGGGTGCTGCTGAACCCGGTGCGGCGGCGCGAGCATCGTTTGCCTGATCAGCCGGCCCAGGTGCAGTTCCTGATCGACTCCTCGCGGAGCATGGCGCTGCAGCAACCTCGAAGTCGGTCGCTGGAGGTTCAGCAAACAATCCAGATAGTGAATTCGCAACTGCAAAAGCACGCCAATTCCCCGAAGGTACAGCTGTTTCGATTCGGACAGCAGTTATCTTCCGTGGCGGATTTATCACAGCTTCAGCCGATCGATAATGTGACGCGGCTGGCTGAAGCGCTGGAGCAATTGCCGTCACGTTTTTCGCGTGAACCACCGCGAGGTGTTGTCGTTTTCTCTGATGGGGTGATTGACGATCCTGATCGGCTTGAAGAAGT
>CAIJTV010000814.1:0-4830 GCA_903823635.1 uncultured Planctomycetaceae bacterium | reverse complement strand
GTTCTTTAAAACTGCGCACAAAAAATCGCCCTCGAAAAACCTCGAGGGCGATTCGTTGGCACGGCCGATAATGACCCAATCAGTTATTTGTTGCCTTTCTTCAGGCGAGCAACAACTTCCATAATCGCCTTGCTGTCGTCAGCCGCGACGACAGACGTATTCTTCGAGGCAATCCTGCCGTCAGCACCAATGACAAACGTCCAGCGTTTGGCTGTCACGCGACGCATAAGAATTTCTTCCTTGCCATCAATCGTCGCTTTCACGGACTTCTCTTCACGTGTGACGGGAACTCCGAACGCATCGGCCACTTTGCCATCAACATCGGCAAGCAGAGCAAAGTTCAGATTGTGAGCCTTCTTGAAGAGCCGATGATTCGCTGCCGAGTCACCACTCACACCGACGACCTCAACTCCTTCATCTTCAAGTTTGGGGAAATCATCGCGAAACGCACAGGCCTGCTTCGTACAACCGCCTGTCATATCGGCCGGATAGAAGTAAACGACGACAATCTTCTTCCCGACATGATCCTTTGACTTCCACGTTTCACCTTTATCGTCTTCGACCTCAAACACAGGTGCGGCATCGCCAACCTTGAGGTCTACAGCATCATTCGCAGGAACAGCCATCGATCCCGACATCATCATGCAATACCCAACAACAGAACAAACAATTGACTTCAACATCGAAACGGCTCCTTGAGGGAAAATTGAGGTGAGCGAATTGTTGAGGGAGGAGAATACGCTGAACAGTCTTTGCCCCGAACTCGCATCTGAACTGGATTCAGATGAGCCCTGCGATTGGAGAATACTCGCACCGAATACGGCGGCAACAGACGCTTCAGCACAAATCATACGACTTCAAAGCCACTTCTCTGTGGTCGACTGAGCATCGTGTTGGCTTCTTCATCACTCTGAAAGGTTTCGTCAGCAGGATTCCACTTCAGCGATCGCCCCAGCCTCAACGAAATATTCGCCAGATGACAGGTCGATACGCTGCGGTGCTGACTTTCAATATCTGAAATTGGGCTTCGGCGAGATTCAACGCAATCAAAGAAGTTACCCATATGATTGATGATGGCATCCAGTTTTCCGGAACGCTCCGGCCGTGTCAGGTTATCAAAGCCATAGACACTGAACTGATCTCGTGGAAAAGGCTTCGTGGCCAGATCATCAACCGGCTTTCCGGTAATGCTGCCGCGGTTCACAAATAGCCGGCCTTCCGTTCCCGTGAACAGAATCCCGTTTCGTCCAGTGTCGCTGATGGTCAGGACAACTCCATTTTCGTACCGAATGGTTGAGTCAAAATCGATCGGCACCGTATACCCATCCACAACGTCCGGAAACTTTGCTTTGCCGGAGATCTCGACCGGCAGCGAATTAATGGCCCATTGCGCGATGTCAATATGGTGAGCACCCCAGTCAGTCATTTGGCCGCCGGAATAATCCAGCCACCAGCGAAAGTTGTAATGAGACCGTTCTGCCAAATAGGGCACATCTGGTGTCTGCCCCTGCCACAGATTCCAGTTGAAATGCTTCGGAACGGAAACTCGTTCGAACGGCCCACCCACCTCATTCTTACCAAGGACAACCTCTACAGTCTGCAGTTTTCCAATCCGCCCGGCTCGGACCAATTCAACCGCTTGTCGAAATCGATGATCACTTCGCTGCCACGACCCAACCTGGATCACTTGCTTTGACGAGGCCGCGACGTCCCGAATCTTCTTACCTTCATCAATCGTGAGCGTCAGGGGCTTTTCGCAGTATACATCTTTGCCTGCACGGCAGGCATCAATCACCATCTTCGAATGCCAGTGATCGGGAGTCCCGATCAGTACAACATCGACATCCCTGGCTGCCAGCAACTCAACGTAATTTTCGAAGATCTTCGGTGTGCTTCCGAAAGACGCTCGCGCCTGTTCCCGCACATGACGATCCACGTCACAAACCGCGACGATATCACCGTACTCGCGAGCTTTCTCTGTAATGACGGTTCCCTGATATCGCAGTCCAATCGCGCCAATCCCGGGTCGCTCAATGCTATGCCGAGGCATTGATGCGGCGAATGTTTGACTGAATGTCACTGGAGGAATAAAGCCCATCGAGGCAAAGGCTACTGAAGCCTGCAAGGCTTGTCGTCGTGTCGTTGTGCGAAGTTTCATGAATCACCTTGAGCTTTCTTTTTCTCGGATGAAGTCTGACGAAAAATCGTAAAGTAAAATTGCGAATTGGAGTTGAAGACGAAGCCGCATCTCGTCTTTCTCGAGACGCATCTACTTCGGAGCGGGTTGTGCTTCTGCTTCGCCTGGCAAAGTCTTCAGGACGCTCGTTACAGCAGCAGCCCAGATCTTGTAACCTCTCTCGTTCATGTGCAGTCCATCGTCAACCAGCAGATCGGCATTGGGTACCCCTTCCGCCGTCAACATCGGCTCCCACACGTCAGCATACTCCGCAAGCGGATCTTTATCACAGTCGGCTTTGATAAGTGAGTTAGCCTTCTGGATCTTGTCAGCGAGCGTCCAGCGTTTCACGCTGGGCTTTATGCCGATGTAGACAATCTGACGACATTCAGGAAGCTTTGCACGAACTGCAGCAACAAACTGTTGAAAATCGCCGTAAACGGTTTCAGGAGTCTTCTCGGAAGCAATATCGTTGTCGCCCGCGTAGATCACGATGGCCGTCGGCTTTACCGGGACTACGATCCGATCAAAAAAATGCACCGAATCGGACAGAAATGATCCGCCGAAACCATGGTTCGCGGTCACCAAATCAGGGAAGGACTCTTCCAGCTTCCAGAGCCGAATGCTGGAACTACCAACGAACAGCACAGCGCCCGGAGTCGACTTTCCCGAGGCAATTCTCTGCTCAATCTCAACAATCGATTTTTCCCATCGAGCAGGCGACTTTTCGTCCGCCCGAACGAACATCGGCAGCAGCCCGAAACACAGACAGCCGACAAGTGAAATGCATCGCGACCGAGAATAGGAGTGTTTCATGAATCGGATTCCCTCGCGTGTTGATTTTCGGACACCGCAGGTCAGCATACGCGACAAAGACTAAATGTTCCATCGCCGGAGACTTCTGAGATCATGACAATCAAAGCGCGACATCGTCGACTCATGGTGATCAACGTTGTTGGTCTCACCAGTCAAATGATCGGTGAGAACACTCCAAACATCAGCCGACTCCTGAAGACCGGTTTTTCTCGTCCACTCCAGACGATATTTCCAGCCGTTACCTGCTCTGTTCAGGCAACACTCCTGACCGGACTTCTGCCTTCTCAACACGGTATCGTTGCCAACGGTTGGTACTTCCGAGATCTTGCCGAGGTGATGTTCTGGAAGCAATCGAATCACCTGATTTCCGGGGAACGCATTTATCAGTCGGCTCGTCTTCGAAATCCCGAACACACAACCGCTAAAATGTTTTGGTGGTACAACATGTATGCCGACGTTAACTGGTCGGTCACTCCCCGACCTTCATACCCGTCAGACGGCCGCAAGATTCCCGATATCTATAGTGCTCCTGCAGAGTTCCGAGACCAGCTTCAGCAGAAGCTGGGAAAGTTTCCGCTGTTCAATTTCTGGGGCCCAACGGCTGACATTCGCAGCAGCGCCTGGATTGCAGATGCAAGCGTTGATGTTTTCAAATCCTGCCAGCCGTCTCTGATGCTCGTCTACCTCCCGCACCTGGATTACAACCTACAGCGCTGGGGACCAAACGATCCGAGGATCTCTGAAGATATTCGGCTCGTGGATCATGAAGCGGGCAAACTAATTGCTGCCGCCGAGGCTGCTGACGCAGATATCGTTGTGCTGTCAGAATATGGGATTACCGAAGTTCACCGCCCCATTCATCTGAATCGAATCCTTCGAGATGCGGGTTTGCTGGTCGTTCGACGCGAATCCAGCGGCTGGGAGACGCTCGACTTTGGCGCTTCGCGAGCCTTCGCGGTGGCCGATCATCAGGCCGCTCATATCTACATTAAAGATCCTGCTGATACCGCACGCGTCCGCCAAATGCTGGAGCGTATTGAGGGTGTTGAAAAAGTGCTTGATCGCGACAGCCAACGTCTCACCGGAATCGCGCATGAGCGAAGTGGTGAACTCATTTGCATCAGCCAGCCGGACGCGTGGTTCACTTACTATTTCTGGCTGGACGATAATCTGGCCCCGGATTATGCCCGGACCGTCGACATTCACCGGAAACCGGGTTACGACCCGGTGGAACTTTTGGTGGACCCGAGGATCCGATTCCCTAAGGTCCGTGTCGCCCGGCGACTGGCCCGAAAAATGCTTGGTTTCCGATACTATATGGACCTCATCGGTCTCGATGCGTCCATCGTGAAGGGCAGCCATGGCCGAGTTCCTGACGCAAATCGGATCGAAGAGGACGGTCCCGTTCTCGTTTGTTCCTCGAAACGTGTGGAACGTGACGAATTACACGCAACTGATGTTCGAAATCTGCTTCTCGACCTGCAATTTGGTGTTTGACACTGGAGGATCGCCAAGCTTCCCGCAAAAATGCAGGGCGAGCAGCAATGCGACTCTCAACACGCGTTTCGAGGTGGTCTCTCAGGGCTGCCTTGGGGCGTTTCCAAATAAAGTTGTTTCGACAGAGTTCAGAATCAGTTAGACATAGAGGACTCCAGACAATGGCTGGCCCACCAAAACCAGATCCCAAAAAAGCAGATGCCGGCAAGAAACCTGCAGAAGACAAAGCAGAGCAGGAAGATGTTGAGCAAGTACTTTTTCAGGGACCGCTTTTTGGGCGTGAGTCCAATCTTAAAGCCAATGCAAAACTTGTTCAGGCCGCACTCGTTCCTGTGAAGCAG
>CAIJTV010000813.1:0-4778 GCA_903823635.1 uncultured Planctomycetaceae bacterium | reverse complement strand
CTCTGACCGCAGAACTTCTGGAAGGTCAGGAACGACTGAAGTGTATCGCCCGAGCAGGCGTTGGTGTGGATAACATCAACCTGGAAGCCGCAACTCGCGCGGGTGTTCTGGTCATGAACACGCCAACCGGTAACACGATCAGCACGGCTGAGCATACCTTCGCCATGATGCTCGCACTGTCTCGTAACATCGGGCCGGCTCATGCCAGCATGAAGTCAGGCAAGTGGGATCGCAAGTCGTTCCAGGGAACACAGCTGGCCGGCAAGACTCTGGCGGTGATTGGTCTCGGTCGAATTGGACTCAGTGTCGCATCACGCGCGGCGGCCTTTGAAATGAATGTACTGGGCTACGACCCATTCTAGTCAGAAGAGAAGGCGAAGGAACTGGGAATCACTCTGTTTCGTGATGTTGATGAAATCGTCAAGAAGTGTGATTACCTGACAGTTCATACGCCTCTGACCGATGAAACTCGCGGCATCATCAACGCGGCTCGTATCGCCACGATGAAGAAGGGTGTTCGCATCATCAACTGCGCACGTGGTGGCATTGTCGATGAGAAGGATCTGGCCGACGCCATTGAATCCGGTCACGTTGCCGGCGCGGCTCTGGACGTGTTTGTGGACGAGCCACCAAAGGATCGAAGACTGGTCGACCTGCCTCAGGTTCTCGCTACGCCGCACCTCGGAGCATCCACGGAAGAAGCTCAGGAAATGGTGGCCATTGAAGCCGCCGAGTTGGTTGTTGCCTACCTGAAGCGCAACGAGATTCGCTGTGCCGTGAACATGGCTCCGGTTTCCGCTTCGGAAATGGGCGAACTGAAGAACTACCTGAATCTGTCTTATCGCCTCGGGCTGTTGTCAGCTCAAATGATCAAAGGCCAGGGACTCAAAGGGGCCGAGATTATTTATCGTGGCGAAGCCGCCAACAAGAAAACTCGCATCCTGACCAATGCATTCACAGCCGGGCTGCTGGAAGCGGCGTTGGATGAGACTGTCAACGTTATCAATGCAACATCTGTTGCTCAGGCCCGCGGGATTCATATTCGCGAGTCATCCAGCGGTGACTGCGAAAACTTTGCTTCGATGGTCTCTGTCGTGCTGACGACCGATCAGGGGACATTTGAGGCGTCCGGAACGATCTTTGGCAATCAGTTCCTGCGTCTGGTGCGCCTGAACGAGTACCACTTTGAAGCGTATCTGGATGGATTGCTGTTGATCTATCGCCATCGTGACGTTCCGGGACTGATTGGTTTCATCGGGACCGTGTTTGGCGAACACAACGTCAACATTGCTCAAATGGCACTGGGACGAAAACAGGATCGACCGGGCGGAGCCTCAGTCGCCGTTCTGAATCTTGACAGTGAGCCTTCCGCGGAAGCAATTCAGAAGGTCAAAGGCCACAAGGAAGTCACCGGCGTCGACATCGTGCGACTACCACCAGCCGGTGCTCCACTGCCGTGGCTGACATCGACATAAGCGTCTGCAGTGACACACAAATGACATCAAAGGGCTCCCTCGAAAGGGGAGCCTTTTTTTTAGGCAAAGCTATTGCTTGATCAACAATGTTTTATGGATGCAGGCCGGACCAAGCGACAGCAAGTTCCGGCAATTCAGCCGCCGTTGAACAAGTCGGAACTAGCTGGCGCGCATCACCGGGCCGGGTGCGAGCTGTTCAGCAGAGAACTCTGTCAGCAATGAGTAAACCGTTTCTGCTGTGATGCGAGACTCTGGGGACGCCTCATGCACCACTCGCAGCAATGAGCAAAGTCGTGACATACGGGCTGCATTGCCAACCGACGTGATCGAAATCGCGCGGACGGCCGATTCATCTACACTCGATGGTTCCTGAACCTGCTGGCCGATCAGGGAGCGGACAAAGTCGGAAGACTCCGCCGTATCCAGTTCGGTCAGTCGAATCGGCACAAGTCCGCAGTCAGAAAACTCAGCAGGCAGCGCTTTGGCTGAAGCCGCGACAACCGTCAACATTCCTCGACACTGTGTGCTGAGTGAATTCAACACACGTATAAGGACACTCAGATCGCCGATTGCACGATGCAGATCATCCAGCAGGATGACGGTCTGAACTTCGCAGCGAGCTCGTCCAGCCAGCTCATCGCGCAGAAGTGACATGAGTTCGAACCGTCGCATCGAAGGTCGCGTTCGCAGGGCGAGGCATTCGGTCAGCTGCCAAAGAGCAGCTTCTTCGTCCATGCCACTCAGATTCAAATTGACAACCATCGCGCCGCTTCGCATCAGTTCTTCACGAAGGCGAGAGAGAACTCGCGTGCGGCCGCTGCCGTCCGGGCCCAGAACGACGCCAAGCGATTCGTGGTTTTCGACCAGATACAGAAGTCGGCTGACTGCTTCCAGATGGACTGAACTGTCAAAAAACCACTCAGGTTGAGTCTTCTGGCCGAACATGGAAAATCCTTTTTCGCCGTTTGGAAGAACGAGTTCTTTGAGGGTTTTCGTTTAACGGCAAGCCGCAGGCGGAGGCGAATTCGGGCGACGACGCCTGCGGCTTGCCGTTAAACGAGGCTTACTTCTGCGTGGCTAATTCAAAGCCGGCGACGGCCTTTTTCACTGTCCACGCGGTCCTACGTCGTCGCAATCGGCAGATTTGGCACAATCGCTTCAGATTATTCCGGGTAAACTGTGCCACACTCAGGATTGGCAAAAGACAACTCTGCGGCGGGTTGCCGCTTTGGCGGCTTGACAGTCGACTCGGCAAGTCGTGCAATTCGCCGTGCTTGCGATTCAACGAAGACCTGTCCAAAGACTTAGCAAATTCCATGACTGAACTGACCTACCGATCCGCCGGCGTTGATCTTGAACTCTACGAACAGGGGATGCAGAAGCTGCCGAAGCTGATGCAGAAGACGTTCACGCCCGGAGTGATGGAACTGCCCGGTGGCTTTGCAGGTCTGTTTCGCCTGAATCATGGCAAGCAATGGAAAGATCCGGTCCTGGTCTCCGGCACTGATGGCGTCGGCACGAAAATCAAAGTCGCCATTCACTGCGGAAAGTACAATTCGATCGGTATTGATCTGGTCGCGATGTGCGTCAACGACTGCTTGTGTCTCGGCGCGCAGCCCTTGTTCTTTCTCGATTACATTGCAATGGGGAAAGACGATCCTAACCTGCTGGAACAACTTGTCAGTGGTGTGAGTGATGGTTGCTGCCAGGCTGGAGCCGCGTTGCTCGGTGGCGAAACGGCCATCATGCCGGATCTCTATGCGGCCGGCGATTTTGATATGGCTGGATTTTGCGTGGGTGTTGCGGAACGCGAAGAACTGATCGATGGGCGGCATCGAGTCAAAGCGGGCGATGTGTTGATTGGTGTTCCTTCATCAGGCTTTCATTCGAATGGATATAGTCTGGTTCGAAAGGTTGTCTTCGAACACGCAGGCCTGAAAGTTGCCGATCATGTGGCTGAGCTCAATTGTTCCGTCGGCGATGCGCTGCTGACTCCAACTCGAATTTACGCTGACGTTGTCGCTGCCGCCAGAACTGCAGCGGGTGAAGGCAATATCCACGCGATCGCTCACATCACCGGTGGCGGTATCGCCGACAATTTTGAGCGCGTTCTTCCGAAACATGTTCAAGGTGTTGTGAACCGCTCTGCCTGGAAGATTCCTGCAGTCTTCCAATGGCTGCAAAAGTTGGGGAACGTTGCAGAACAGGAAATGTTCAACGTCTTCAATATGGGCATTGGCCTCGTTCTGACGGTTCCAGCCGAGGTGGCCGACAAAGTTCAGGCGGCCTGTTCAACGCCCGAGTACCCCGCGTTTCGATTGGGTGAGATTCGGGCTCAGGATGCCGAAGAACCGACGGTTCTTGTGCAATAGCTGCGGATGTGATCATCGAATGACTGGAGATTCTCGTGATGCTGCCTGCTTCGCTCATTGCTGCCAAACGAGATCATCGCGAACTGAGTGATGAAGAGATCGCCTTTTTCATTCAGGGCTTCGCAATTGGCACGATCCCGGACTATCAGATGTCGGCCATGGCGATGGCTATTTATCTCAACGGCATGACGCCGCGGGAAATCGCGACGCTGACATCGGAAATGCTGCGCTCCGGAACTCAACTGGCCTGGCCAAAAGATGGCATTCCGCGAGTCGATAAGCATTCGACGGGAGGCATCGGCGATAAGACCTCTTTGATCCTCGCACCATTGCTGGCGGAGTGCGGGCTGCAGAATCCCATGCTGTCCGGTCGCGGGCTTGGGGCGACAGGCGGGACGCTGGACAAGCTTGAAGCGATCCCCGGTTTTCGTACCAATCTGTCGTTGGATGAGATCACTCGGCTGACTCAGTCCGTTGGCTGCGTCATCACAGGGGCCTCGGCGGAGCTGGCTCCGGCGGATCGAAAACTTTACGCGCTGCGAGATGTGACCGCGACTGTTCCCTCCATCCCGCTAATCACCGGCAGCATCATGAGCAAGAAGCTGGCCGAGTCGTTAGATGCGCTGGTGCTCGACGTAAAGTTCGGCAGCGGCGCTTTCATGAAGACTCGTGAGCAAGCCACGTTGCTGGCTCATTCGCTCGTCAACACGGGCGAACGTATGGGAGTCCGAACAACGGCGTTATTGACCGACATGAATCAGCCGCTGGGCCGCATGTGCGGCAATGCCGTTGAGGTTCTGGAATCGATCGATGTGTTGAAGGGCGGAGGACCGGCGGATGTGAGGCTGTTGACGTTGGAGCTATGTGCCGACCTGCTCGTTTCAACCGGCGTGGAAAAAACACTGAAGGAGGCCGTGAACCGTTGTGCCGG
>CAIJTV010000812.1:0-1572 GCA_903823635.1 uncultured Planctomycetaceae bacterium | reverse complement strand
TGAATCGTCAGCGGATGATGAAAGACGCATTGGCCGGCTTTCAGTTCCACCGGAACGTGTTTGTTAAACTGCGTCCACTGCTCTTCGCTGAGAACTCCCTGAATGGCGTTCATGTCTCCTGCCAGCCCGGTGATTGGCAGCAGATTCCAACGATGGCTACCCGGCACATAATGCAGACAACCATTGTCAACGGTGCTGTCATCCAGACCGATCCAGCAGGTCAGATGAGCCAGCGGCTTTGTACGAGTCCAATAGGAATAATCCTGATGCCAGGCTACGACACCGCCATGCATGGCCGGTTTGCAGAACAGCTGATCATGCCAGAATCGAATTGGTCCACCCAGCAACTGCGATGCGGGCGTAGTGAACGGGGCACTCCAGAGAATGTCATGCATCCCCATCGAAATTCGCCATGCTCCAAGGGCATGGAAGAGAACCAGCGACGGATCCTTTGACTCATTGGAGTTGTATTCGTACCAGAATTCAGACCCGGGATGGCCTGGCTCTGAAAGCATCGCCAGTTCCGCCCGCAGATGGTCAATCTGTCGAGCGTTCAGGATCTGAGGCCCGGGGACGTATCCATTTTCCTGAAAGAACTGCAGTTGCTCCTCGGAGAGCCTCCATTGTTGTCGCTGTTCCGTCGAGGCATCGCAATCGAACAAATCGCTGATGGGGCCATGTTTCAGCGAGAGATCCTTGGCAGCTCCATGGTGCATAGCGAAAATCCTGCTGAGATTGGCCGTAGCTGAGATTTTGGGTGGTAACGTTGAGGGAACCGAGTCGAAATATTCCGGGAGAGTAGGGCTCCGGGGATTCTCATACAACCGGAAGAAAGGAACTGAGAATATGTCGGTTGCCAGCCACCATAATTTCGATAAACTCCGCCCCGCTCGAAACCTGTCAGCTTCGGCCGTCAGCCCTTCGAGCCCCCTCAAGGTGCAAAAACGCACCCGTAGCTCAATTGGATAGAGCGTCGGTCTTCGGAACCGAAGGTTGTAGGTTCGAGCCCTACCGGGTGCACTAAAAAAAGCCAGTGTTTTACCGTTCGAAACGGTGACACTGGCTTTTTTTGTTTCTGCCGTGTACTCACTCAGTGTACTCACCACATTTAGTGCTGTGCTTCGGCTTAGTTCTCCCCATCATGGATGAAAGCTTGTCGACGGCTTCGTTTTGGGCATTCTGGTGCAGGTGCGAGTAAGTATCTGCCGTTGTCGCAAAATCTGCGTGCCCCAGTAGCTTTTGGATAAGCTTGAGATCGACGCCAGCCGCCAACAAAAGAGACGCCTGAGTGCGCCGCAGATCATAGAATACGAATGTGTCGGAGATGCCAACTTCCTCTCTGATTGGATACCAGACGTATCGGTCGAAGTTTGACCCGCGTAGATGACCACCACGAACATTTGGAAACACGATCGGCACTTCGTCAGGCTCAAAGCCTTCGTCCTTTGCTTTCTTCAGCCGATTCTTGAGAGCCTCAATGGCAAGAGGATCGAGCGATACCACTCGTCTGCCAGCGGCAGTTTTAGGCTCCTTGGTCGTCAAGCCACCCAGATCTTGAACCTGCCGACGGAC
>CAIJTV010000811.1:0-2671 GCA_903823635.1 uncultured Planctomycetaceae bacterium | reverse complement strand
TGGCGGTCAAAGAGGAACCGAGCAGGTGTTCCGCTTCTCAGGAGCACGCCTCCAGGACGCCGAACAGATTCTGTTCTATGAGCCTGGTTTCGAGGTTCTGGAGATCAAGGCCGCCGATGCGAATAACATCGACGTCAAAGTGAAGATTGCTCCGGACTGTGCCATCGGCGAGCACACAGCTCAGGTGAGAACAAAGTCCGGAGTCTCCGACTATCGCACGTTCTTCGTCGGCGCATTGGCGGGGGTTGACGAGAAAGAGCCGAACACCGACTTTGCTGTCCCGCAGGCTGTCGAGCTGAATGTGACGGTTTCCGGGACGGTCGAAAATGAGGACGTTGATTATTACGTCGTCAATGCCACAAAGGGCCAGCGGATTTCGGTCGAAGTCGAAGGCATGCGGTTTGGTCAGACTTTATTTGACCCGTACATTGCGATCCTGAACGATAAGCGTTTCGAATTGTCGGCAGTTGATGACTCACCGCTGGTCAAGCAGGATGCCGCTACTTCCATCATTGCCCCGGAAGACGGCAAGTACATCGTGGAAATGCGTGACAGCGGTTACGGTGGAGACGGGAATTGTCGTTATCGCCTGCACATTGGAACTTTCCCACGCCCGACTGCCGCCTATCCGGCGGGTGGTAAGGCTGGCGAAGCTTTGGATGTGACCTTCATTGGTGACGCCAGCGGTCCCATCACGAAGAACGTAACATTCCCAGCCGAAGGAGCTGAGACGACTGTTTACATCGAAGACGCCAGTGGGATTGCTCCTTCTGGTCACGTGCTGCGAGTTTCTCCGAATCCTAATGCGATGGAAGCGGAGCCAAATAATGGCTTTGAGAATGCTACGGTTGTGGCCGCTTTCCCATCGTCGTTCAACGGGATTCTTCAGGAGCCTGGCGATGTGGACATTTTCAAGTTCACTGCCAAAGCTGGTCAGGTCTTTGAAGTCGAGTGCTACGGTCGACGAATTCGTTCACCGATCGACCCTGTGATGAACCTCTACAAAGCTAATGGCGAAGGGATCACCGGAAACGATGACTCACGCGGACCTGATAGTTACTTCCGCTGGCAGATCCCGGCAGATGGTGATTATGCACTCAGAATTGCGGACCATTTGAATCGTGGTGGTGCCGAATTCACTTATCGCGTCGAGTTCCAGGAAGTGAAGCCGTCGCTGAATCTTGGAATTCCGCGAGTTGCACGTTACTCACAGTCGCGTCAGCAGATCTTCGTGCCTCGTGGTAATCGCTACGCAACGCTGATCTCAGCGGAGCGAATCAACTTCGGTGGCGAATTGACAATTGACGGTGTGCAGCTGCCGCCAGGAATCACGATGGTCGCTCCTCCGATGGCAGCGAACATGAATGTGATGCCAGTGGTTTTTGAGGCTGCTGCGGATGCTCCGTTGGCGGGTGCTCTTGTTGATTTCAAAATGAAGCCAACCGATGCTGCTTTGGCGGCCGTTAGCGGTCGGTTCCAGAACCGAGCGGATTTTGTGATCGCGGGCCCAGGACAGTCTCTCTATGTCTGGAAGGACGTTGATCGATTGCCAGTCGCTGTGACTGAAGAACTGCCATTCACCCTTGAGATCGTTCAGCCGAATGTTCCGATCGTGCGTAATGGCATGATGATGCTGAAGATCGTGGCCAAGAAGAAAGAAGGGTGGGACGAGAACATTCAGGTTCAGTTCCCGTACCGACCACCGGGGATCGGAGCGAACAGCGAGATCAGCATTCCTAAGGGGCAGACTGAAGGCTTGTATCAGATCAATGCTGACGCCAACGCCGCAATTGGTAAGTGGCCGATCTTTGCTCTGGGTTATGCGGACATCAATGGGGCTGCCTGGGGATCTACTCAGATGGCGACCATGGAAATTGCCGAACCATACGTGGGATTGACTGTTCAGCGATCCTCTGTTGAGCAGGGCAAGGAAACGGATGTTGTGGTTGAAGTTCAGGTTTTAAAGGAACTTAAGGTTCCCGCGGTGGTGACTTTGGTTGGTTTGCCTCACAAGGTGACCGCAGAGCCCTTGCAGATCACGGCTGAAACAAAAGAGCTTGTCTTCAAGGTTAAGACCGCACCCGATAGCCCTGAAGGAATTCACAAGAATGTGTTCTGTCAGGTAACAGTTCTTGAGAACAACGAGAACATCGTCCACGCTCGCGTGGGAGATTCGGAACTACGAATTGACAAGCCTCTTCCAATGCCAACGGCCGCTCCGATGCCTGCACCAATGCCGGCTGCGGTTGCTGCCGCCCCGGCTCCGATGCCAGCTCCTCCAGTGGAGAAGCGGTTAACACGTCTTGAAAAGTTGCGATTGGAATCTCAGAAAAAGGCAGGCGGCGCGCCAGCCGCTCCGTAAGAAGTCTTTCTTTGACGGTATCTCTTTTGCTTTCAGTCTCACCAGTATCACGGTGAGTAGTTTTCTCTTGTGAGTAAGTTTCATGATCAGATGGTCATCTTTTGCAGCGTTAGCAGCGATTTCTGTGCTGTCTCCTGCTGGGCTTCTGGCACAGGATCCTGCTCCGGCATCGATCAGTATCGCTCCCGCAGACATTCATCTTTCCGCAGCCCGTGATCAGCAGTCGCTTCTTGTTCAGGCAGTGTTGCCAAACGGATTGACGGTTGATGTCACAGAGCAGGCAACAATCGCGATTGAGAATGAAGGTTT
>CAIJTV010000810.1:0-5923 GCA_903823635.1 uncultured Planctomycetaceae bacterium | reverse complement strand
TTGACTTTGAGTTATCCCAGTCGGATATGGACGCCATCAGTGGGCTCGACCGCGGTCGTCGTTTCAATGATCCCGGCGTGTTCTGTGAATCTGCCTTTAGTACGTTTTGTCCGATTTATGAATAGTTCGCTGGCGAGGATGTTTCAGGAACAGGGGTTTGCAGTCATTCCCCAGTCTCTGGATGGCAACACAGTTGCGAGACTTGTTCATCTGACGGAACTGGCCCGCGCGCGAATCGAGGCTGCTGAGTCTGTTTCCAACAGCAGCGGTGTTTACGCGCTCCGAAATCTTGTTGACGTTGTTCCGGAAGTTGCTGAACTGTCGTTGAACTCAAAAGTTGCAGAGTTGGTCGAAGCAGTTCTTGGAGCCGGGGCATTCATGGTTCGCTCAACGCTTTTTGATAAAACGGAAGGCGCAAACTGGGGGGTTTTCTGGCACCAGGATTTATCGATCGCCGTCAAAGAGCGTCACGAAGTTGAAGGCTTTCATGCGTGGACTCGAAAAGCTGGAGTTCCGTGTGTCCAGCCTCCTGTTCAGATCATGTCTCGGATCCTTGCTGTTCGGCTGCATCTTGATGATTGCTTTGCTGCAAACGGGGCGTTGAAGGTGCTACCCGGAAGTCACCGTTCCGACGCTTTGACATCGGATCGGATTGAAGAAATCTCCTCCAGTGTGAATGAAGTTGTTTGTGAGGTTCCCGCAGGTGGGGCAGTGTTGATGAGCCCTCTACTGCTGCATGCCTCTTCGCCGATGATCAATCCCGGGCATCGGCGAGTAATCCATTTAGAATTCACAGCACAGGAACTACCACAACCACTGGAATGGCGATATCGAATGCCGTGCAAATAGTAACGATGGCTGATGCGGCTTGAATTTCCGTAGAAGCAATCAACGAACGCTCTGAACGTGTTGGAATTATTCGACGCCGTTCCCGATGGCACTACCACGCCTTGAACTGGTTATAGTTGATGACACTTTGGGCACAGAGGATTCCGAAGAAGATCATCAGGAACTGAGGGTCGGGCTGAAGTCGAGCAAGAATGCCAGCGTGGGGGGCTGGCAGAAATGAGTAGAAAATGCTTGGCAGCACATCGGCACCTGAGTTGGAACAGTAGGCACACCACAGAGCCACTCCGCCGGCCGCACCGATAGAGATTTTCAGAACCAGCTCTGATGCCTGACGGCCACGAACGCCGTAGTGAGTTACGAGCGTGGCCATGATTTGTCCGCCATCCAGAGGAAGGGTCGGGATCAGATTCATCACATTGACAATGATTCCACTGAATAAGAGCATAAAGAAAACGTAGTTCAAAGCGGGAAAATCTTCGAAGGTTGCTGGCGAAGATCTCATCAGCAGGATCATCACGCCGTACACAATCGCTGAGAAGGAAAGCCCAGCAAGTGGGCCGGCTGCCAGCGACCAGATCTGACGCCAGGTTGAAAGGCGAGTCGCGGTTGCATATCCGCCCAGAAAATACAGCACAATTTCGGAAGGCCATCCGTAGTGGCGGAGAACCAAGGCATGACCAAGTTCATGGATCAGCACTGTTACGAAGACGCAGATGACTCCCAGAACGACAAGATCCAGCCGCTCTGGATTCCATCGCATCATCGCGGCGGAGATCCAGAAGACCGGATGAATGCGAATGGGAATTCCGAACAGGTTGAAACGCAGGTCAAATGCTGTTTCGCCAGCGATACCGAACATGAGTAGTCTCGTAGCCTGATGTCAGGGGGCGTCCTGCCAGAGTCCGGACATTCGACCAGTTTAGGGGTGACGGTGGAGTGAGCCGACTCGGCAGGATACAGTCTTGGCAGGTGAAGTCGAATCGCCAACCTTCGCCGTGGTCACAATGTGAGTTGAAGGCCTGAACTGAATTTGGAAAGAGTCGCAATTGGGCAGTTTGTTTCGCATATTTATGGACCTGCCGCTGTTTCGCAGCGTACTCCGCCCTATTTCGCGTGTGCTGGTCGGGCTGATTGCGATTCCCATTTTTCGTTTCATCATGCGTAAGGTTTTTCGTCTTCAGGACTTGGACGATGAACTTGAGAAAGACCTCGAAGAATGGTTTCGCGGGGCGCTCCTGCTGCTGGCTGCCACTGCGAACATGGAACATCTGCTGTTTGGCTGGATGCAGAAGGTCGACTGGCTCGATCGTGCCGACTGGCTGACAATGGGTTTAAGGCTTATGCTGGCCATCAGCGTGATCGAAGCCATGCCCGATCAGGAATTGTTTGCGGTGTTGCACCCCGGGCCACCGAAGCTGGAAAAGGGAAAGAATCCTGTCGTTCAACTCTGGAAGTTGAAATGGAAATTCCTGAAGGGGTTTGTTTGTCGCCATCTGAACCGATCATCTCCTGTACTGGCGATGATGTGTGCAATCATTGGCTCGCAGATGCCGGTACTGAATAATGACCAGAGGGATGTTCTTCGACGTGACACGATCGCCACATGGGCTTATTGTCAGCAATGTGCGGTTGTTTGTCCGATGCAATCCATGGTGACACTCGATGCACTGCAGGGGATGATGCCAGAACTCAAACGAGAGTCTGACCTTCTGGCTCGACACCGAGAGCGTTGGCTGGTCGGCTGGGTCTGTTATCTGATGGCGATCACTCAGTATCTGATTATTGGTCTCGTCACATCGCGAGATCGTGCTTTGGACGTCCTGAGTGAATTCGACAGAGCCGTGGCACGCCGTCGCAATGAACTGATTGAAGAGTTTAAGCTGGAAGGAAATCTTCCGAAAGATTTTGATCCGAATAAACCATTGCCGAAGCCTCAGGACTCTGCAGCAAAGTCAAGTGAACTCTGACGAAAGGGCTGTGCAGTTCCTGGACATCCAGATGTGAGTGTAAAGTATTGAGCGTTGCGATAAGCTTCGCCTCCCGCCTGAAGTTCCTGCCGTTTTTTGTCCTTCCCAAAGGAGAGCTTTTGATGCTTAGATTGATCGTCGCCTGCCTGCTCTTTGTCTCTGCCGTGTTGCTCGACCCGTCAGCTGCGTTTGCTGATGAGCCAGCAAAGATGATACGGATTGGAATGATCGGACTTGATACGTCCCATTGTCTTGCATTCGCCGACTTGCTGAACAAGGGAGGTTCCGATCCTGCACTTGCTGGCTGCAAAGTGGTACTTGTGTATCCGAAAGGAAGCCCGGATATTGAGAGTAGTATCAAACGTGTGCCAGAGTACACCGAGAAGATCAAGGCTATGGGTGTTGAGGTCATTGAAGATCTTGATGCGATGATTTCACAGGTTGACGCCGTTCTCCTTGAGACCAACGACGGCCGACCTCATCTGGAACAGGTCCTTCCGGCTCTGAAGGCTCAAAAGCCCGTCTTTATCGATAAGCCAATCGCCGGCTCTTTGGTTGATACGATTGCGATTTTTGAGCTGGCAAAGCACTACAAGACACCTGTCTTCAGCTCATCTTCGTTGAGATTCTCCAACGGGGCTCAGGCAATTCGAGGTGGTTCAATCGGAGATGTCATGGGCTGTGACACCTATTCTCCATGCTCATTGGAGCCAACGCACCCAGACCTCTTCTGGTACGGAATTCACGGATGCGAAACGCTGTTCACGATCATGGGGCCAGGAGTAGAAACAGTCGTTCGTACTCAAACGCCGGACTTCGATCTTGTCACCGGAACATGGAACAAGGGACGAATTGGTACGTTTCGAGGAATTCGGAGCGGAAGTTCGGGCTACGGCGGGACAGCTTTCGGGACCAAAGGTATTGCACCTGCAGGTCAATACGATGGCTACAAACCGCTGGTTGTTGAGATCGTAAAGTTCTTTCGTTCGGGCCAGCCTCCAGTAAGCGCCGAAGAAACGACGGATCTTTACGCCTTCATGGAAGCCGCAGACGAAAGCAAACGACGTGGCTTTGTGCCAGTCAAGGTCGCAGACGTGAAGGCCGTTGCTGCAGAAGCTGCTTCAATGAAAGTGGCAGAATTGATCAAGTAGCTGCCGAGGCACAGAAACACGACAGCTACTGATCTGAGTCACAGCCCGGTTTTTCAGTCAGAGAAACCGGGCTGAGTTTTTATCGTAATCCGAAGAAGGTCCTCTTCAGAATTTCAACCGAGACCTTATCACTGATGCGAACTCTGTGCTTGACAGCTTTCGCAAGGAACCTTGGTCCGTGTCAGAACTCCATTGCGGTACTGTTCAACCACGTAGCATGACTCGCATCTCGGCAAGGTCGTGGAACATGGCGGAGTAATCGCTGCCGCATTCTGGGAGCATTCATCGCAGCGATCACAGTTTGAACAACCGCGTTGATGCGGCACTGCTTCGCACGCTGCAGCCGGATGGAGCAGAATGCCAATTGTTGCTCGGCAGTCGTTATGCTGCGGATGCAACGGAACTCCGATCGTTGCAGCACAACCTCCCTGAGAGAGACCGTGCAACAGGACATCATGATGTCCAAACTCTTCACGGCCCCCACATCCTGAATGTTGGCAGGCACAGCAGGAATCGTCTGCTGGCAGTGGAGAACCACCGCAGTGCTCACAGTGATGAGCATTCACCTGCTCCGCCGCGCACCCGACCAGCAGAGGATCAGGAACCTTGGCGGCCGGAGCCTGCTCGACAGGGATGCCTTTCGCTTCCCAGTCGACAAAGACCGAACCTGCCGTGGAGGCCAGTCGGCTGGACATTCCTCGATACTGAAAGCTCTGGTCGAGGCTACGAAACGCCCGAGAGAGATTATGTAACTCAGAAGTCACAGAATCGGACAATTCGTCTGCCGAAGCAGACCTTGTGTCTGGCCCATCACAGACCAGCAGCAGACAGGCAAGCCAGGACAAATGCCGACCCGTCTTAAAGTAAATACCCATTGTTAACGTCTCCGAAGAAGGAGTGGACAAAACTGTGCGGAACTCTTCAGCGCTATGTGTCCTGCAACCTCTACAATTCGCACAGTCGTTACTATTGGGATAACCGGGCGTCTGCGTCGAGAACAAAGTTGCAGATTTACCTGCTTTCTGATTCGTTCCCTGATGTTCACGATGTCGTTGGGATTTTAGCTCCTTGCGCCTCTGTGCGACTGGTCTTGCTTGCGTTTCGGACGTTCATCGTCGATCGTTCGGAGGTTCAGGGGTATGTGAATTCTTCTCGATAGAGACTGCTATCAATGCGCAGATGATGAGCAGACATCCAGACCTTTGAGTTTTCGCACTTCCTGCCCCAACATTATGTTCAAATCATGCAAGCTCATGAATACCTGCGAGAATTGATCCCGTTCCCATCCGTCAGTCGGGATTCGAACACCGAAATTACGGACTGTATAGACCGGTGGCTGCGCCAGCTGGATTTCGAGATTGAACGCTTGGCCTACCATGATGAAAACGGCATCTCCAAGTCGTGCCTCGTTGCACGAAAAGGTCCGGTATCGGGCGGCGGATTGGCCTACTTTGGTCACACTGATGTCGTTCCTGTTAACTCCTGGAGTTTTGCCGCTTCGGGGCCATGGACTCCCCATGTGGCCGACGGCCGAATGTATGGCCGCGGTTCCTGCGACATGCGAGGATCTCTGGCGTGCATGCTGTCTGCGGCGTGCGAACTTCGTCATGCGAAACTCAGGGCTCCCATTTTCTATGTCGTTACAGCCGACGAAGAAGTGGGCATGCATGGGGCTCGCAAAGTTGTTGAAGATTCGCAACTTTATCGGCAGATTGTTGCTGCCCAGCCTGCGTCAATCGTGGGGGAGCCCACGTCTCTGGATGTTGTCTACGCTCATAAGGGCGGTCGTGCCGTAAGAGCCACATCCATCGGGCGAGCTGCTCACTCCAGTACCGGACTGGGCGTGAATGCGAACATAGCTTTGATTCCTTTCCTCATGGAGATTCAAAGAATCAATGAGGAGATGGAAACATCTGAGGCATGGCGCGACGATCGATTTGTGCCGCCTACACCGAC